>CAMCTE010000053.1 GCA_945878385.1 Azohydromonas lata NBRC 102462
GCTCTCGGGCACGAAAACGGCGGGCCTCAACAGGGTGCGCAGGTTCAATTCCGGCGCGCGCTGCAGCTTGATGAGGTCCTTGGCCATCAGGATGCCGATGATGTGGTCGCGCGTGTCTTCCACCACCGGGAACCGGGAGTGCGCCGTGCGGATCACGGTGTCGAGCAACTCCTCAAAGGGCTGCGCCAGATCCAGCACATCCATGCGCGGCGCGGCCACCATCACATCACCGGCCGTCTTGTCGGACAGGCGAAGCACGCCTTCCACCATGCGGCGCGCGTCAGGCTCGATGAGGTTGCGCTGCTCGGCATCGGCCAGCGACGCCAGCAGTTCCTCGCGTGAATCCGGACCCGGGGAAATGAAGTCGACCAGTCGGTCCAGGAGGCTGCGACGGTCGGCGGCGCTCGCAACGGAGCGCCCTGTAGGGTGGGGTTCAGACACAGCGGGTGTCGGCAGTGGAGGAAGGGCGAGGATAACGCAGCTTGACAGAACCGGCCCCTTGAACCACAGTCCGGCGCCCCCAACTGTGGGGATTATTCAAGTCACCAGGCGCCCGCCCATGTCCAACGCCCCCACCCCTACCTTGATTCCCGCCACCATCCTCACCGGCTTCCTGGGGTCGGGCAAAACCACCCTGCTCAAGCGCGTGCTGACCGAGGCCCATGGCCAGAAGATCGCCGTGATCGAGAACGAGTTCGGCGAAGAAAACATCGACAACGACATCCTGGTGGCCGATACGAATGAGCAGATCATCCAGATGAGCAACGGCTGCATCTGCTGCACGATCCGCGAAGACCTGCGCGCCACCCTGGCCGACCTGGCTGAGAAGCGCCGCAAGGGCGAACTGGATTTCGAGCGCGTGGTGATCGAGACCACCGGCGTGGCCGACCCCGGCCCGGTGGCCCAGACCTTTTTCATCGACGACGAGGTGGCCGCCAGTTTCCAGCTGGATTCCATCCTCACCCTGGTGGATGCCAAGCATGCCCACCAACAGCTGGACACCCGCCAGGAGGCGCGGCGCCAGACAGGGTTTGCCGACCGCATCTTCATCAGCAAGGCCGACCTGGTCACTCCGCAGGACATCGAGGTGCTGACCCACCGCCTGCGCCACATGAACCCGCGCGCGCCCATCGAATCGGTGCATTTCGGCGAGGTGCCCATTGCCAAGGTGTTCGACCTCAAGGGCTTCAACCTGAACGCCAAACTCGACATCGACCCGGATTTCCTCAAGGCCGATGACCACGGCCACGGGCATGATCACGGGCACGATCATGACCATGCCCATGGGCACCACCACCACGAACACGGCGAGCACTGTGACCACCCGCATCACCACCACCATGACGACGATGTGAAGTCCTTCGTCTTCCGCGCCGACCGGCCCTTCCACGCCGAACGCCTGGAAGACTTCCTGGGCTCCATCGTGCAGGTGTACGGCCCCAAGATGCTGCGCTACAAAGGGGTGCTGCACATGAAGGGGCATGACCGCAAGGTCATCTTCCAAGGGGTTCACCAGCTCATGGGCAGCGACCTGGGCCCCAAATGGACGGCGGGCGAGAAAAAACAGAGCAAGATGGTGTTCATCGGCCTGGACCTGCCCCGCGACATCTTGCTGCAGGGCTTGGAGCAGTGCCTGACTTGAGTGCCGTTGCGCGCGCGCATCGCACCGCAACGGGCGGTGATTACAATCGCGCCCGCTCCGGTGTCGGGGAGCGTCCGCGTTGGGGTAGTGGGGCATCCTTCACGGAAATCGCGTCTGCCTGTTTGTCCTGGACGGAACAACCCTCTTTGGGGTGTGCTCCGGGTAGGACCGGATACGCCGATCGCGGGGTGAGGAAGAGACTCCATGCCCCATGACGGGACCCCTTCGGCCCGCCCGACGAGGAGACGAGATTGAGCAAGAGCAAGGTCAAGGCCGCACCCGCGAAGGCTGCCAAGCCGGCGAAGGCGCCTGCCGCACCGGTCAAGACAGCCGCCAAGCCCGCCGCTGCCAAGCGAGCAGCCCCAGCAAAACCAGCCGCCAAGCCGTCCGCCCCGTCATCCGTCAAACCACCGGCCAAGAAGGCCATCGCGAAGGTCGCCACCCCAGCGCCCAAGCCCACCAAGACCCCTGCGGCCCAGGCCCCTGCACCCGCTCCGAAAGCCACGGTCAAAGCCGTTGCACCCCAGGCCCCGGCCAAAGCTGTGGCACCCGTTCCCTCGAAGAAAGTTCCCGTGAAAACCAATGCAGCGCCGGCCTCGTCGGCCACTCCGCCCGCCAAGGCATCCTCCCCCGCTGCAACCGCCCCCGCTGCGGCCAGCCCTGTGGCCGCGCCCCGCGCCGCTGCCAAGGGAAAATCCAGCCGCCACGACGCCAACACACAGCCCGTGCCCGCGGCCCCGATACACCCGGCCAACCGCTTCGCCGACCGCTTCGCGCCGGCCAAGCCCAGCGCCCGATATTTGCCCGAACCCATGGTTGACACCAAACCTGCTGCCAAACCCGACCCCAAACTGGCCAATGCCTGGAAGAGCAAGGCAGGCCGCGACCTGACCGAGCCCGAGCTGCTGGCCATGCCCGAGGGTGAGTACATGAACGACAAACAGGTTGAGTTCTTCAAGGCGCGCCTGAGCGCACTGAAGGAAGACCTGCTGTCCAATGCCGGCGAAACCACCGAGCACCTGCGCGAAGACACCACCATCGTGCCCGACCCAGCCGACCGCGCCACCATTGAGGAAGAACACGCCTTGGAGCTGCGCACCCGCGACCGCGAACGTACGCTGCTGCGCAAGATTTCCCAATCGCTGTCACGCATCGACGCCGGCGAATACGGCTATTGCGAAGAAACGGGTGAGCCCATCGGCCTGGGGCGCCTGTTGGCGCGGCCCACGGCCACGCTGTCGCTGGAAGCCCAGCAGCGCCGGGAGCTCAAGCAGCGCATGTTCGGGGACTGAGGCCACACACGCGGCCCATGAACCCGCCGCCCGGCCCCGACCCCGACCTGCTGCACCGCCTGCGTGCGGTGCGCCGACAGGAATTGGCGTCGACGGCACTGCCCCATTCCCACAGCGGGGCCGAAGAGCACCGGGCTTCGCTGACCCAAGTGCACGATGAGGTGCGAACGGTGCTCAACCGCATCGACGCGGCCGAGGCGGCCATGCGCACCGTGTTGCAGGCCTGGGACAGCGACCCCGCCCGCGGCGGTGCGCACCTGCTGGAACAGGAAGGGGAAGAGCCGCCGGCCCTGCACGAAACCTTGACGATGCCCACGGCCGAATGGCCGGTCCAACCCCAGGACGAGCTGCTGCCCGACACGGTCAGGCCGCCAAACGACCCATCCCCATGAACGAACGATCCGAACCCCTCCCCGCCTTTCACGGCACCACCATCGTCAGCGTGCGGCGCCAACGCCCTGACGGCAGCTGGCAGGTGGCGCTGGGCGGCGATGGCCAGGTCACCCTGGGCCACATCATCGTCAAGGCCAGTGCACGCAAGGTGCGCAAACTCCACAAGGACCAGGTGCTGGCGGGCTTCGCCGGCGCCACGGCCGACGCCTTCACCCTGTTCGAACGATTTGAAGCGAAGTTGGACAAGCACCAGGGACACCTGGTGCGCGCGGCCATTGAACTGACGCGCGACTGGCGCACCGACCGGGTGCTGCGCCGCCTGGAGGCCATGCTGGCCGTGGCTGACCGCAGCGCCAGCCTGATCATCACCGGCAATGGTGATGTGCTGGAGCCCGAGCGCGGCATCGTGGCCATCGGATCGGGCGGTGCGTATGCGCAAGCCGCCGCGCAGGCCCTGTTGGCCCATACCGAAATGGGCGCACCCGATATCGTCAAGCGCGCCCTTGAAATCGCCGGCGAACTCTGCATCTATACGAACCAGAGCCACACCATCGAGGTACTGGAATGAGCGGCATGACACCGCAGGAGATCGTCTCCGAACTGGATCGCCACATCGTGGGCCAGCAATCGGCCAAGCGTGCCGTGGCCATTGCGCTGCGCAACCGCTGGCGCCGCCAGCAGGTGGACGAAAAGCTGCGCGGCGAAATCACGCCCAAGAACATCCTGATGATCGGCCCCACCGGCGTGGGCAAGACCGAGATCGCCCGGCGCCTGGCGCGCCTGGCCGATGCACCCTTCATCAAGGTGGAGGCCACCAAGTTCACGGAAGTGGGCTATGTGGGCAAGGACGTGGACACCATCGTGCGCGACCTGGTGGATGTGGCCGTCAAGCAGGAACGCGAGCGCCAGGTGCGGGCCAAGCGCAGCCTGGCCGAAGACGCCGCTGAAGACCGGATCCTGGATGTGCTGATTCCGCCGCCGCGCTCGGCTTCCTCAAACGCGGGCTTCGGCTTTGGCGAGCCCACACCGCCTGCCCGCCCGGCCACCGACAGCGCCGCGCGCCAAACCTTTCGCAAGCGCCTGCGCGAGGGCTCGCTGGACGAAACCGAGATCGAGATCGAGCTGGCCGAGGGCCGTCCCACGCTTGAAGTGATGGGCCCGCAGGGCATGGAAGAAATGGCCGAGCAGCTCAAGGGCCTGTTTTCCCAGATGGGAGCGGCCCGGCGCAAGACGCGCAAGCTCAAGATCAAAGAGGCATTGAAGCTGCTGGTGGAAGAAGAAGCCGCCAAGCTCGTCAACGAGGACGAGATCAAGGCATCGGCCCTGGCCCACGCAGAAGGCAACGGCATCGTCTTCATCGACGAGATCGACAAGGTGTGCTCGCGCAGCGAAGGCAGCGGCAGCGCCGAGGTGTCGCGCCAGGGCGTGCAGCGTGACCTGCTGCCCCTGGTGGAAGGCACCACGGTGAGCACCAAGTACGGGCCGGTGAAAACGGACCACATCCTCTTCATCGCCTCAGGCGCGTTCCACCTGGCCAAGCCCAGCGACCTCATCCCCGAACTGCAGGGGCGATTCCCCATCCGGGTGGAACTGGGCGCGCTGAGCGTGCAAGACTTCGAGGCCATCCTCACCAGCACCCACGCCAGCATCGTGCGTCAGTACCAGGCCCTGCTGGCCACCGAAGGGGTGGAGTTGGTGTTCGAGGCCGACGCCATCCGCCGTCTGGCGCAGATCGCCTTCGATGTGAACGAACGCATGGAGAACATCGGCGCGCGGCGCCTGGCCACCGTGATGGAGCGGCTGCTCGACGAAATCAGCTTCGACGCGCCCAAGATGGCGGGCACCACGGTGCGCATCGGCGCGCAGCAGGTGGACGAAAAGCTGTCGGACCTCGCGCGCAACGAAGACCTGTCGCGCTTCATTTTGTAGCCGCCCGCGCGCCGCTTCTGGGGCGGCACGCCTGGGGCTCTACTGCTGCGCCATGCCCCGTTGTTGCCGCATGGGATGGCGTGCTGCGCGCAAGGCTTGCAGCGCCAATAGGCCGTCGAAGATGAGGGGCTCCACCAGTTCGTGCTCGATCTCCAGATGGGGCGAGACCTTCCAGCCCGCGCCACCGGTGATCAGCGTCAGAGGCGTCAAGCCGGTCTGTTGTTGCAGGTGGCGGTGCATGCGTTCAATGGCACCGGTGATGGCGTAGTTGCCCCCGCTGGTCAGCGCATCCGAGGTGTTGGTGGGGAACTGCCGCACATCGCCCGTGGGCACCCTCAGGCCGGCGGTACCCGATTCGAGGGCGCGCAGCATGATGCCGTGGCCGGGCAGGATCAACCCCCCGAGGAAGGTGCCCCGCTCGTCCAGCGCATCAACCGTTACCGCCGTGCCGATCATCACCACCAACACCGGACGGTTGAGTTGACGGTGCTGCACATGCCAACGCGCCCCGATGAGGGCCGTCCAACGGTCGGCACCCAAGCGGGTAGGGTGGTCGTACCCGTTGACCACGCCCGCTTCCTGCGCGGACGGCACCACCCAGCGCGGTGCGGCGTCCCACAGTTCCAACTGTTCTTCCACGCGGCGGCGCACGGCGTCCCCCGCCACATTGCAGCCCAGGATCGCCTGAGGCGCCGGTACGGGGCGCCAGTCGCCTTCGGCCAGGGCGTCAATGTTCTCCAGGAACACTGCGCCATGCAGGCGCGGCGGCATGCCCGGCACCGGGGCGTCGTACAGCGCCCACTTCAGCCGGGTATTGCCGATATCGATGGCCAGAAAACTCACGGGCCGCAGGGTAACAGAGGCCTCGGATGATTCGCCGAGCGTCCGCCTTGCGCAAGAATTCGGTGGCATGATTCACGCCAATTGACGTTTACGTCAACGTCAACCAGTCCCTGTTTGCTGCTCTGAGGTTTCCATGACCGATCTGTCCGCCGACTTCAAGGCCCTGGCCAACTACCGCCCCACCCACAAGGTCCGCTTCGTCACCGCGGCCAGCCTGTTCGATGGGCATGACGCGGCCATCAACATCATGCGCCGCATCCTGCAGGGCATGGGCGCCGAAGTGATCCACCTGGGGCACAACCGCTCGGTCGATGAAGTGGTCACGGCAGCCTTGCAGGAGGATGTGCAGGGCATCGCGGTCAGCTCCTACCAGGGCGGGCATGTCGAATACTTCAAGTACATGGTGGAGCTGCTGCGCGCTCGCGGCGGTGCGCACATTCAAGTGTTTGGCGGCGGCGGCGGCGTGATCGTGCCGGCTGAGATCCGCGACCTGAACGAACAGGGCGTGCGCATCTACAGCCCCGAAGACGGCCAGCGCATGGGCCTGCAGGGCATGATCGGCGAGATGATGATGCGCTGCGACCGGGACCTCTCGGCGCATGCACCTTCGGGCGTGTCGGCGGTGCAGGGCCACACGGAAGCCGCCTGGCGCGCCCTGGCGCAACTGATCACCGCACTGGAAAACGGCAAGGCCGACGCGAATTTGGTGGCCGGCGTGCGGGAGGCTGCCGCCACACGCACGATCCCCGTGTTGGGCATCACCGGAACTGGTGGCGCAGGTAAGTCCTCACTCACCGATGAATTGATCCGCCGCATTCGTCTGGACCAGGACGATGCGCTGCGCATCGCCGTCATCTCCATCGACCCCTCGCGCCGCAAGAGCGGCGGGGCCCTCTTGGGCGACCGCATCCGCATGAATGCAACGGGGCCGTGGCAGAACGGTCAGAGGGTCTTCATGCGTTCCCTGGCCACGCGCGAAGCCGGCAGCGAGATTTCCCAGGCCCTGCCCGATGTGGTGGCCGCCTGCCGCGCCGCGGGCTTTGACCTGGTGATCGTGGAAACCTCGGGCATCGGTCAGGGCGACGCGGCCATCGTGCCGCATGTGGATGTACCGATGTATGTGATGACGCCGGAGTTCGGCGCGGCCAGCCAGCTTGAGAAGATCGACATGCTGGACTTCGCCGAGTTCGTGGCCATCAACAAGTTCGACCGCAAGGGCTCGCAGGACGCCCTGCGCGATGTGGCCAAGCAGGTGCAGCGCAACCGCGAAGCCTGGACCGTCAACACCGACGAGATGCCGGTGTACGGCACCATGGCCAGCCGCTTCAACGACGACGGGGTAACGGCGCTGTACCAGGGCCTGAAGGCACGCCTGCAGCAATTGGGCTTGAAGATGGCCGATGGCCGCCTGCCCCTGGTGAACACCCGCCACAGCACGCAGCAGACGCCCATCGTGCCGCCGGCGCGGGTGCGCTACTTGGCCGACATTGCCGACACCGTGCGCGGCTACAAGCGGCGCGTGGCTCACCAGGTGCGCCTGGCCCGCGAGGTGCAGCAGTTGCGCGAAGCCGCGCGCATGCTCACCGTGGACAAGCCCGACAAGCCGCGTGCCGCCGAAGCCGCACTGGACCTGGCCACCAAGCGCGAGGCCGAGCTGGGTGCTGATGCACGCAAGCTGCTGGCGCAGTGGCCCGACATGCAAAAGGCCTATGCGGGCGACGAATATGTGGTGAAGATCCGCGACAAGGAAATCCGCACTGCGCTCACCCACACCACGCTGTCGGGCAACAAGATCCGCAAGGTGGCCCTGCCCCAGTACGAGGACAACGGCGAGATCCTCAAGTGGTTGATGCTGGAAAACGTGCCGGGTTCCTTCCCGTACACCGCAGGCACCTCCGCCTTCAAGCGCGAAGGCGAAGACCCCACCCGCATGTTCGCCGGTGAAGGCGACGCCTTTCGCACCAACCGCCGCTTCAAGGTGGTCAGCGAGGGCATGCCGGCCAAGCGGCTTTCAACCGCCTTCGATTCGGTCACCCTCTACGGCCACGACCCCGACCGCCGGCCCGACATCTACGGCAAGGTGGGCAACTCGGGTGTGTCGATTGCCACGCTGGACGACATGAAGGTGCTGTACGGTGGGTTCGACCTCACGAATCCGTCCACCTCGGTGAGCATGACGATCAACGGCCCGGCGCCCTCGATCCTGGCGATGTTCATGAACACCGCCATCGACCAGAACCTGGAAAAGTTTCAGGCCGACAACGGGCGCGAACCCACCGCCGATGAAGCGCAGAAGATCCGCGCTTGGACGCTGGCCAATGTGCGCGGCACGGTGCAGGCCGACATCCTCAAGGAAGACCAGGGCCAGAACACCTGCATCTTCTCCACCGAGTTCTCGCTGAAGGTAATGGGCGACATCGCCTCGTACTTCGTGCACCACGATGTGCGCAACTTCTATTCGGTGTCCATCAGCGGCTATCACATCGCCGAAGCGGGTGCGAACCCGATTTCGCAGCTGGCCTTCACGCTGTCCAACGGCTTCACCTTCGTGGAAGCGTACTTGGCACGCGGGATGCACATCGACGATTTCGCGCCGAACCTGTCCTTCTTCTTCAGCAACGGGATGGATCCGGAGTACACGGTGCTGGGCCGCGTGGCACGCCGCATATGGGCCACGGCCCTGCGCGAGCGCTATGGCGCCAATGACCGTTCGCAAAAGCTGAAGTACCACATCCAGACTTCAGGCCGCTCACTGCACGCGCAGGAAATCGCCTTCAACGACATCCGCACCACGCTGCAGGCGCTGATCGCCATCTACGACAACTGCAACAGCCTGCACACCAACGCCTACGACGAAGCCATCACCACGCCCACAGAAGAAAGCGTGCGCCGCGCGATGGCCATCCAGCTCATCATCAACCGCGAGTGGGGCCTGGCCAAGAACGAGAACCCCAACCAGGGCGCCTTCATCATCGACGAACTCACCGAACTGGTGGAAGAAGCGGTGCTGGCCGAGTTCGAGAAGATTGCCGAACGCGGTGGTGTGCTGGGGGCCATGGAAACCGGCTACCAGCGCAGCAAGATCCAGGAAGAGAGCATGCACTACGAGATGCTCAAGCACACGGGCGAGCATCCCATCATCGGCGTGAACACCTTCCGCAATCCGCATGGTGAGCCGATGCCCGAATCGATCGAATTGGCCCGTTCAACCCCCGAGGAAAAGGAGTCGCAGCTTCAGCGGCTGAACGACTTCCATGCGCGCCATGCCGCGCAGGCCGGGCCGATGCTGCAGCGCCTGAAGCAGGCGGTGATGGACAACGCCAATGTGTTCGAGGTGCTGATGGACGCGGTGCGGGTGTGTTCCTTGGGGCAAATCACGGCCGCTCTGTTTGAGGTGGGCGGGCAATACCGCCGCAGCATGTAAGCCAGGCGCCGGTCACGGGCGGGCCACCACTGGGGCCTGCCGTGGCCGCATTCAGCCCATCCGTTGGGAATGGGCCATTTGCTGCACCGAACCCGAGGGTGGCTGCAGCAGCGTGTTGAAACGCCACGGCCACACTTCTTCGGGGCTGCTGCCGGAAACCAGCGCACCATCATGCGCACGGCGCTCCAAACCCTGTGGGAACAGGCGCCGACCCCATTGAAGCAGCCAGCTCACCGGGTTTGTACGCTCGGGGGGCAGGATGGCTTCCCCCTGGAAGTGGCACACCACACCGAAGTGGCGTTGCAGGGCCTTCAGTCGGTCGCGGGGGCACAGCAGCAGCAGTGGCGCAATTCGCTCCAGTACGAACGCCGTGTCTTCACGAGCCCGGCGTTGTTGCGCCTCGTCCGCCTGGCGCATGGAGCGCAATTCCATCAAGTGATGCGATCCTTTGTCAGGGTCCCAAGGGCCGAGCTGCGCCATGCGGCGCAGCACTTCAATCTCCGTGACCGACAGGCCGGTCACCACGGCGAGTTCTTCAGGCGTGGGGTCACGGAATTCGCCCTGCACCCGCAAGCGCAACTGCACATGCTGACGCGCCAACTTCACCAAGGTCCAGCGGCGGCGCTGCAGCCGGCTCAGGTGCGTCATCTGCCGCACCTCGTCAACCATGTCGGCCTTGATGCGTTCGCGGGCGTGGGCCACAAAGGCCAGATCGGCACCCGCGGAGCCCTCGGGCCGGTCCCAATCGAACTGAACCGCCGATTGGGCCAGCGCGATCAGGCCCACCTGCAGCAGCTCGGCCGTTTCCACCGGCGCACGCAGATGCAGCACCAGATCTCGAATCTGGTTCCGGATCCACGAATCGTGGTGCACGGACAGCATCAGCTGTTGGGTGGAAGGCGTCATGGGGAAAATTCTAGGAAGCCCTACCTCGACGGGTTATCCCTCACATGGGGTGCAGTAGGGCCAATGATCGCCAAAACAGGCTGATTGGCCAGTCCTACCCCCCGGACTGCGGTGGGTGCGCGGCCCCGCCCGAACCTGTCAGGCCCGTGTTTCTTGGGGGATTCACAATCTCGGCTCCCCCATCCGAGGGGCCAAGACCCCAAGCGCAACGAGGAGAACCCATGAGCCATCCCCCTGTCTATGTTGTCGCGGCTGCACGCACGGCCATCGGCACCTTCGGCGGCAGCCTGAAGGACATTCCCCTGGCTGATCTGGCCACCATCGCCGTCAAGGAAGCGCTGGCGCGCAGCGGAGCCCCGCTGGACGCGGTGGGCCACCTGGCCATGGGCACGGTGGTGCCCACCGAGCCGCGCGACGCCTACCTGAGCCGCGTGGCGGCCATGAACGCCGGGCTGCCCAAAGAGACGCCCGCCTTCAATGTGAACCGGCTGTGCGGTTCGGGCCTGCAGGCCATCGTCTCGGCGGCGCAGGCCATCCTGCTGGGCGACTGCGACATCGCCGTGGGCGCAGGTGCTGAAAACATGAGCCGCGGTGCGTACCTGCTGCCCGGCGCGCGTTGGGGCACCCGCATGGGCGATGCACAAGTCCAAGACTTCATGATCGGCGCCCTGCACGACCCCTTCCACAAGATCCACATGGGCATCACGGCGGAAAATGTGGCCGAGCAGTACGGCATCAGCCGCCAGCAGATGGACGAACTGGCCGCAGAAAGCCACCGCCGCGCGGCCGCGGCCATGGCCGCGGGCTACTTCAAGGACCAGATCGTCCCGGTGGTCACCCAGACCCGCAAGGGTGAAGTGCGCTTCGAGGTGGATGAGCATGTCAAAGCCTCCACCACGGTGGACACGCTGGCCGGCATGAAGCCCGCGTTCAAGAAAGATGGATCGGTCACAGCGGGCAATGCCTCGGGCATCAACGACGGTGGCGGCGCGGTGGTGCTGGCCAGCGAAGCCGCAGTGAAGGCCCACGGCCTGAAGCCGATGGCCCGCCTGGTGGCCTATTCGCACGCCGGTGTGGAGCCCACCATCATGGGCATCGGCCCGGTACCGGCTACGCGCCGGGTGCTGGAGCGGGCAGGTTGGAAGGTAGGCGACCTGGATGTGGTCGAGAGCAACGAAGCCTTTGCTGCGCAGGCTTGCGCGGTGGTGAAGGAATTGGGCTTGGACCCGGCCAAGACCAACCCGAATGGTTCAGGCATTTCACTGGGTCACCCCATCGGCGCCACCGGCGCCATCATCACCACCAAGGCCATCTACGAACTGCACCGCACCGGCGGCAAGCGCGCCTTGGTGACGATGTGCATCGGCGGTGGTCAGGGGATTGCGGCGCTGTTCGAGCGGGTCTGACCGAGCGCGACAGCGCCGCCTGCCGCGCCGCCACGCCAAATGGGGAGGGGCCGTGTAAGCCCCGGCCTGAATGGTCGACGGGCAGGGGCAGAATGGGACATGGACCCCCATCTGCCCTTCTCCGCACCCCGAACCTTCGCCGACCCTGATGCCGCCCTGGCACACGCCCGGGCCATCTACGACACCGCGGTCGAACACCTGCGCGACCAACTCCGCCGCTTCGTGGCCGGTGAAACCCCGGCTGCCCGCGTACGGGCCTGCTACCCGCGGCTGCGCGTGCGCACCGACAGCGTGGCCCGCGCCGATTCGCGCCTGGCCTATGGCTTCGTGGCCGGCCCGGGCCTGTATGAAACCACACTCACCCGACCCGACCTGTTCGCCACCTACTACCGCACGCAGTTCGAGTTGCTGCTGAAGAACCACGGTCCCCACCTGGTCGGCGGGCTCGAGGTGGGCGTGAGCAAGACGCCGATTCCGGTGCACTTCGCCCTGGGTGAAAACGAACACCTGGAGGGCTCGCTGAGCCCCGAGCGGCGCCTGCTGCTGCGCGACCTGTTCGACCTGCCGGACCTCACCGCCATGGACGACAGCATCGCCAATGGTTCGCACGACCCGGCACCGGGCGAGCCCGAACCGCTGTCGCTGTTCACCGCGCCGCGCATGGACTATTCGCTGCACCGCCTGCGCCACTACACCGGCACGGTGCCCGAGCACTTCCAGAACTATGTGCTGTTCACCAACTACCAGTTCTACATCGACGAGTTCGTGCGGCTGGGCCACGCGATGATGGCCGACCCCTCATCGGAATACGAGGCCTTCATCGAGCCGGGCAATGTGGTGACGCGGCGAGTGGGGTTGGCGGCTCAGCCCGGTGATGAACGCGGCGCGCCACCGCCACGCATGCCGC
>CAMCTE010000054.1 GCA_945878385.1 Azohydromonas lata NBRC 102462
CCCGAAGTACACGATCAACCATGCGCGCGAGAACCACTGAAGGCTGAGGCCCCGCCGTGCTGGTTTTGGGAATCGAGTCCAGTTGCGACGAAACCGGCGTGGCGCTGGTGGAGTTCGATGCGGCGTCTGCGGAATGGCCGCGCTTGCGCGCCCAGGGCCTGCACACGCAGATCGACATGCACAAGGCCTACGGTGGCGTGGTGCCGGAATTGGCCTCGCGCGACCATATCCGCCGCGTGGTGCCCTTGGTGCGGCAGGTGATGGAGGAGGGTGCGTGCACCTTGCTCGAAGTGGATGTGGTGGCCTACACCGCCGGGCCGGGCCTGGCCGGTGCACTCCTGGTGGGGGCCGGCGCGGCGCAAGCCTTGGCCGTGTCGCTGGGCAAGCCCGTCGTGCCGGTGCACCACCTCGAAGGCCACCTCCTGTCGCCTTTCTTGTCAGCTGACTCGCCTGAGTTCCCCTTTGTGGCCCTGTTGGTCAGCGGTGGGCACACCCAACTCATGCGCGTGCAGGGTGTGGGCCGTTATGAATTGCTCGGCGAATCCATTGACGATGCAGCCGGAGAGGCCTTCGACAAGTGCGCCAAGCTCATCGGGCTGGACTATCCGGGCGGCGCGGCGCTTTCGCGCTTGGCCCAGCAGGGCCGCGCCGCGGCCTACGCTTTCCCACGCCCGCTGATGCACAGTGGAGACCTGGATTTTTCCTTTGCGGGCCTGAAGACATCGGTGGCCACGCAGGTGAGGAAGCTGCAGGGGCCTCAAGCCCTCGGCGAAGACGCCGGTTTGACCGAAACCGAGCGCGCCGATGTGGCTGCTTCCACCCAGGCGGCCATCGTGGAGGTGCTGGTGCGCAAGAGCGTGGCGGCCTTGAAGCAAACCGGCTTGAAGCGCCTGGTGGTGGCCGGTGGCGTGGGTGCCAACAGCGTACTGCGCGCGCACCTCAACGCCGCCTGCGCGCGGCTGAGGACCCGGGTGCACTACCCGGAACTGGCGCTGTGCACCGACAACGGCGCAATGATTGCGCTGGCCGCAGCGATGCGGCTTCAATCGGGCGTGGAGCAGCCGATGGCCGCGGGGGCGTTCGAGGTGAAGCCGCGGTGGCCTTTGGTGTCTGGCTGACATCATATTTGATGCGATAATGCATCACACTAGATTCAACTTTCATCTGCCATGCGAACGACTGTCTCCATCGATGACGAGTTGTACCGCCGCGCACTCGAGGTGGCCGATCCCCACATGGACAAGTCCGATCTGTTTCGGGAAGCGGTGAAGGTGTTTGTGCGCATCCAATCGGCCAAGCGGCTTGCAGCGCTGGGAGGTCACGCGCCCAAGATGCAGCGCGTGCCGCGGCGTGGTGCAGGGCAAGCGCCGTGAACGGCGTACTGGTCGACACCTCGGTTTGGGTCGACCACTTCCGCCGTTCGAACGGATCCCTCGTGCACTTGTTGAGCATCGACCGTGTATGGGTCCACCCGTGGGTGATCGGCGAGGTCGCCTGTGGCAGGCCACCGCAGCGGACTGCCACCCTGCAGGCGATGCGCGCCTTGCAGGTCAGCGCACAACCCACCCCCGACGAGGTCCTGGCCTTCGTTGAGCGGGATCAACTGTTTGGGTCCGGCTGCGGTCTGATCGATCTGACCCTGCTGGCCTCCACGTTGATGACACCGGGTCTGCAGTTGTGGACGATGGACGCTCGCCTGGCCCGCTGGGCACAGCAATTCGGTGTGTGCTTCACGCCTTCCCTTCATGAACCTGGACCTGCATGGTGACGCCTTTCGATACCCGCCCCGCCGTCGACAGCCTCCCGGGTTCCAAGATCCGCGAGGTGGCCAACGCCGGCATGGGTCGTGGTGATGTGCTGGCGTTCTGGTTCGGAGAGAGTGACGAAGTCACCCCGCCGGCCGTGCGCGAGGCGGCACAGGCCTCCTTGCAGGCCGGAGAAACCTTCTATTCACACAACCTGGGCTTGCCGGAGCTGCGCGAGGCACTGGCCGCCTACACCGCGGCCCTGCATCAGCCTGTCGGTGTGGACCGCATCGCGGTCACGTCTTCGGGCGTGAGTGCGCTGATGCTCGCGCAGCAACTGTTGCTCAGTCCGGGTGACGAAGTGGTGGCCATCGTGCCCGTGTGGCCCAACCTCACTGCGCAGCCGCAGATTCTGGGCGCCAGCGTGCGCCGCGTGTCTTTGCGCCCGGATGCGCTGGGTCGTTGGGTGCTGGACTTGGGCGAACTGCTGGCAGCCATCACGCCGCGCACGCGGGCGCTGCTGGTCAACTCACCGAACAACCCCACGGGCTGGAGCATGACGCGCGCAGAACAGTCAGCGGTGCTGGCCCACTGCCGCCGCACGGGCACCTGGGTATTGGCTGATGAGGTGTACGAGCGCATGTGGTTTGGCCCCGGGGAGGATGGCTGTGCGGGCTGCGCGCCTTCCTTTTTGGATGTTGCCCAGGAGGATGCCCGATGGTGGTTTGTATGCCTTCCTTCAGGTTCCCCGGGTGCCGGATTCGCTGGCCCTGGCCAAGCGGCTGTTGCGGGACCACGGCCTGGGCTTGGCGCCCGGGGCGGCCTTCGGTGACGAGGGTGAGGGGTGGCTGCGTTGGTGCTTTGCCTCGAAAGACCCTCAGCGCCTGGTGCAGGGCGCGAAGCGGTTGCGCGCGGGACTTGGCCTCTAGTGGGCCGGCTGCCTGTTTTCTCGTACAATACGCAATGCTCTTGATTGCAGGGGCACCACCCACGGCGCCGGTCGGTTTCACTGGCGTTCGCGAGTTCAACCCGAAACCGTATGGCGGCCAGCTCCTTTCCGGGGTTGAAAACGCGCCCTGCGGTGTTCGGATTTCATCCTGGAAACTGCAGAGGAAAACATGTCCGCAGCCGACATCAACAAGGCCGATATCGTCAAGTCCCACGCCCGTGGCACCAATGACACCGGCAGCCCCGAAGTGCAGGTGGCTCTGATCACCGCCCGCATCAACGACCTGACCCCCCATTTCAAGCAGCACGCCAAGGACCACCATGGCCGCCGCGGCTTGCTGCGCCTGGTCAACCAGCGCAAGCGCCTGTTGGCCTACTTGAAGGACCGCGACGCCGACCGTTATGTGGCCCTGATCCAAAAGCTCGGCCTGCGCAAGTGATATTGAATTGACGAACAGAGGCCTGTCTGGGTTCATTCCAGCACAGGCTTCTTTCGTTTTGGAGCCGGCGCAACGCGCGGTGTTGATGTGTCATTCCAAGGGGGTTGCGGCCATGAGGCGCCCCCCGGCAGCAGCTCCCCTGGAATGGCATCACGCCACGGCGACCGGCAACCGCAACGGCGGCACGGGAATCTGAGCTCATCCTTCGCCATGCGCGGCTACACGCCGCCACGCGATGCCCGCAGCCGCCTCCAACCGGAGCAAACGCATGAGCCTATTCAACAAAGTCACCAAGACCTTCCAGTGGGGTCCCCACACCGTCACGATGGAAACGGGCGAGATCGCCCGCCAATCCAGCGGCGCAGTGCTGGTGGACATCGAAGGCACCGTCGTGCTGGCCACCGTCGTGGCCAAGAGCGAAGCCAAGGCCGGCCAGGACTTCTTTCCCCTGACCGTGGACTACATCGAGAAGACCTACGCCGCCGGCCGCATCCCGGGCAGCTTCTTCAAGCGCGAAGGCCGCCCCAGTGAGCTGGAAACGCTGACCAGCCGCCTGATCGACCGCCCCATCCGCCCGCTGTTCCCCGATGGCTTCTTCAATGAAGTGCAGGTGGTGGTGCATGTGCTGAGCCTGAACCCCGAAGTGCAGGCCGACATCGCCGCGCTCATCGGCACCAGCGCCGCGCTGTCCGTTTCCGGCATCCCGTTCAACGGCCCGATCGGTGCCGCACGCGTGGGCTACATCAACGGCGAGTACGTGCTCAACCCGGGCAAGGCCGACCTGGCCAATTCCAAGCTCGACCTCGTCGTGGCCGGTACGGAAAGCGCCGTGCTGATGGTGGAATCCGAAGCCGACCAGCTCACCGAAGAGGTGATGCTGGGCGCCGTGGTATTCGGTCACGAGCAGGGCAACATCGCCATCGCTGCCATCAATGAACTGGTGCGCGACGCGGGCAAGCCCGAGTGGAACTGGCAGGCGCCCGCCAAGGATGAAGACTTCATCGCCAAGGTGACGAACCTGGGCGAAGAGAAGCTGCGCGCGGCCTACCAAATCCGCAGCAAGCAGGCCCGCACCCAAGCCTGCCGCGACGCCTATTCGGCGGTCATGGATGGCCTGAAGGCCGAGGGCATTGCCTTTGACGGCGTGAAGGTGGAAGGCCTGCTGTTCGAGATCGAGTCGCGCATCGTTCGTGGCCAGATCTTGGCCGGTGAGCCCCGCATCGACGGCCGCGATACGCGTACCGTGCGCCCCATCGAAATCCGCAACAGCGTGTTGCCGCGCGCCCACGGCTCGGCGCTGTTCACGCGTGGCGAAACCCAGGCCTTGGTGATTGCCACGCTGGGCACGGAACAAGACGCGCAGAAGATCGACGCGCTGGCCGGTGAGTTCACCGACCGCTTCCTGTTCCACTACAACATGCCTCCCTTCGCCACGGGCGAGACCGGTCGCGTGGGAAGCCCCAAGCGCCGCGAGATCGGCCACGGCCGTCTGGCCAAGCGCGCCCTGGTACCCTTGCTGCCCAGCAAGGAAGAGTTCCCCTATGTGGTGCGCGTGGTCTCCGAGATCACCGAGTCCAATGGTTCTTCTTCCATGGCCTCGGTGTGCGGCGGCTGCCTGGCGCTGATGGACGCGGGTGTGCCGATGAAGGCCCATGTGGCCGGCATCGCCATGGGCCTGATCAAGGAAGGCAACCGCTTTGCGGTGCTGACCGACATCCTGGGCGATGAAGATCACCTGGGCGACATGGACTTCAAGGTGGCCGGTACCACCGCTGGAATCTCCGCCCTGCAGATGGATATCAAGATCCAGGGCATCACCAAGGAAATCATGCAGGTGGCACTGGCCCAGGCCAAGGAAGCCCGCTTGCACATCCTGGGCAAGATGCAGGGCGCGATGGGCGAGGCCAAGACCGAGCTGTCCGAGTTCGCACCGCGCCTGTATTCGATGAAGATCAACCCCGAGAAGATCCGTGATGTGATCGGCAAGGGCGGCGCCACCATCCGCGCGCTGACCGAAGAAACCGGCACCACGATCGACATCGGCGAAGACGGCACCATCACCATCGCCTCCACCGATGGCGAGCGCGCCGCTTTGGCCAAGAAGCGCATCGAGGAGATCACCGCTGAAGCCGAAGTGGGCAGGGTCTATGAAGGCCCGGTCACCAAGATCCTGGACTTTGGTGCCCTCATCAACATCCTGCCCGGCAAGGACGGCCTGCTGCACATCAGCCAGATCGCGCACCAGCGCGTGGAGCGTGTGGAAGACTTCCTCAAGGAAGGTCAAGTGGTGCAGGTCAAGGTGCTGGAGACCGACGAGAAGGGCCGCATCAAGCTGTCGATGAAGGCGCTGCTCGAGCGTCCGGAAGGCATGCCGGAAGAGGAAGACCGCCCCCGTCGTGAATTCCGCGACCGCGGCGATCGTGGTGATCGCGGCGACCGTGGTGACCGCCCCCGTCGTGAGCGCAGTGACCGAGGTGAGCGCAGCGACCGTGGCGAGCGCCGCGGCCCGGCCCATCAGTCTGAGCATCCGAGCGAAGGTGGCGAAGGCGGCGGTGACGCCGGTCAAGCCCAGCAGCAGCAACAGCAACAGCAGTAAGCGCCAAGGGGGCTTGCGGCCAGTTGCGGCACCTCGTGCAAGCGAGTGCCGCTGCTGCCGGCCCCCAGAACACGCCCATGACCCAGATGATGAAGGCCATCGAAATCTCCAGCTACGGCGGGCCCGAGGTGCTGCGCCCCGTGCAGCGCCCGCAGCCTGCGGCGGCCGCGGGTGAATTGCTCATCCGTGTCAGTGCCTCCGGTGTGAACCGGCCCGATGTGCTCCAACGCAAGGGCCTGTACCCGATGCCTCCTGGGGTGTCGGACTTGCCGGGCCTGGAGATCGCCGGCGTGGTGGAAGCGGGTTCTGCGCAAGACCTTGCCCAGGCTGGCGTTGCCATCGGCGACCGCGTGTGTGCCCTGGTGGCCGGCGGCGGCTACGCGCAGTACTGTGTGGCGCCAGTGGGGCAGGTACTGCCCATTCCCAAGGGCTTGACGGACCTGGAGGCTGCCAGCCTGCCCGAGACCTTCTTCACCGTGTGGCAGAACGTGTTCGAGATCGCGCGCCTGCAGCCCGGTGAATCCCTGTTGGTGCAGGGCGGCTCCAGCGGCATCGGCGTCACGGCCATTCAATTGGCCAAGGCTTTCGGTTGCACCGTCATCGTCACCGTGGGCGCCGATGACAAGGGTCGTGAGTGCCTGAAGCTCGGTGCGGATCACTTCATCAACTACAAGTCGCAGGATTTCGCTGCGGAAGCCCTGAAGCTCACGGGCGGCGCCGGCGTGAATGTGGTGCTGGACATGGTGGGCGGCGCCTACATCGGCCGCGAGGTGCAGTGCCTGGCCAACGATGGGCGCTTGGCCTTGATCGCTACGCAAGGTGGCAATGACAGTGCCTTTGACTGCGGCGTGGTGCTGCGCAAGCGCTTGGCCATCACCGGCTCCACGCTGCGCCCACGCCCCCTGGCCTACAAGGCCATGTTGGCCCGCGGCCTGCGCGAGAAGGTGTGGCCCTTGATCGAGTCCGGTGCCATTCGCCCGGTGATCCACAGTGTCTTTGATGCCCACGCGCCCGATGGCGCGGAGCAGGCCCATCGGCTGATGGAGTCCAGCACCCATGTGGGCAAGATCATGCTTTCTTGGTAGGGGATGAACGCCATGCGCAAGAAACTGGTAGTTGGCAACTGGAAGATGCACGGCAGCCGCGCGGCCAACGCCGAGTTGCTGGCAGGCATTCTGGGTGCGCGCCCATTCACCTGCGATGTGGGTGTGTGTGTGCCCTTCGTCTACATCGCCGATGCGGCGGTTTCATTGGCGGCATCGGACATCCGCTGGGGTTCGCAAGATGTGTCGCCCCACGAGCAGGGCGCCTACACCGGTGAGGTGTCGGCCAAGATGCTGCGGGAACTGGGTTGCCGCTATGCCATCGTGGGGCATTCCGAGCGCCGTGCGTTCCACCAGGAAAGTGACCAGCTCGTGGCCGACAAGGCCAAGACCGCCTTGGGTCACGGCCTGACGCCCATCGTGTGCGTGGGTGAAACCCTGGAGCAGCGCGAAGCCGGCCAAACGGAGGCGGTGGTCAAACGCCAGCTCTCGGCCGTGATCCACACGCTGGGCCATTGCGCGGGCGAAATGGTGGTGGCTTATGAGCCCGTGTGGGCCATTGGCACCGGCCGCACGGCCACGCCCGAGCAGGCACAGGCGGTGCACGCCGTGTTGCGCGCCCAACTGCAGGCGGCCACATCGCATGCCGAGACCATGAAGATCCTCTACGGTGGCAGCGTCAAGCCCGACAACGCGGCTACTTTGTTTTCGCAACCTGACATCGACGGCGGCCTCATTGGCGGCGCGGCGCTCAAAGCAACCGACTTCGTGGCCATCTGCCGCGCGGCGGGTTGACTGCGCGCGGCGCGTCCGGCTTCCAAGACTCGACCCCAGACTTCAACGAATCACCATGCAATTCCTCGCCAACCTTCTGCTTGTCGTTCAGATCATTTCGGCCCTGGTCATGATCGGCCTGGTGCTGATTCAGCACGGCAAGGGCGCCGACATGGGCGCCTCATTCGGCAGCGGCTCTTCGGGCAGCCTCTTTGGTGCCACCGGCAGTGCCAATTTCCTGTCCCGCTCCACCTCGGCCTGCGCCACGGTGTTCTTCATCTGTACTCTCGGGTTGGCCTACTTCGGCACCCCGCGTGAAGCCCCGGCTGGCGGCACCAGCGTTTTGGAAAAGGCGGGCCTGCCCGCCGGCGGTGCGTCGGGTGTGGCCCCCGGCGTGATTCCTGGAGCCATTCCGGCCGCCCCGTCTGCCGATGGTGCCGCGCCCTCTGCAGCGCCTGCGCCGGTGGGCAAGCCGGGCGACATCCCCAAGCAGTAAGGCCGGTTGCAGTCGATTTCAGTGTTGTTTTCGAGCTAGAATCAAAGGCTGTTCCGGTGCAATCCTCACGCTTTCCGGAATGCGTATCTGCAGTGCCGTCGTGGTGAAATTGGTAGACACGCTATCTTGAGGGGGTAGTGGCGAAAGCTGTGCGAGTTCGAGTCTCGCCGACGGCACCAAGAACAAGAAAAGACGAAAGTCGAGTCGAGTCAAAGTCGGCGTGGCCCCGGAGGGCAGCGTCGAGCGCCCAGTGCAGCGAAGCTGCGAAACGGGACAGGCGGGCGCGCTACAGAGGTCGAGGGACTTCTGGCGCGCCTTTTTTGCGTCCGGCCGGTGCCGGGCGGACTGAAGTCGGTAGTAAACATGAACCTGCAAGAGTACCTGCCCATCATCCTGTTCATCCTGGTGGGCACGGCCATCGGCATCGCGCCCCAGGTCATCGGCTTCATCATGGGCCCCAACAGGCCCGACGCCGCCAAGAATTCCCCTTACGAATGCGGTTTCGAAGCGTTCGAGGACGCCCGCATGCAGTTCGATGTGCGCTACTACCTCGTGGCCATTCTGTTCATCCTCTTCGACCTCGAAATCGCCTTCCTCTTCCCTTGGGCGGTTTCGCTGCGCGACATCGGCCCGTCAGGTTTCTGGGCCATGATGGTCTTCCTCGGCATCCTGGTCGTCGGCCTGGTGTACGAATGGAAGAAGGGCGCGCTGGACTGGGAGTAAGAAATGGGCATTGAAGGCGTACTCAAGGAAGGCTTCGTCACCACCTCGGTGGACAAGCTGGTGAACTGGTCCAAGACCGGTTCGTTGTGGCCCATGACCTTTGGTCTGGCCTGCTGTGCCGTGGAGATGATGCACGCCGGTGCATCGCGCTACGACATCGACCGCTTCGGCATGCTGTTCAGGCCCTCGCCGCGGCAGTCCGACCTGATGATCGTGGCCGGTACGCTGTGCAACAAGATGGCCCCGGCCCTGCGCAAGGTGTACGACCAAATGGCCGAGCCGCGCTGGGTGCTGTCCATGGGGTCGTGCGCCAACGGCGGCGGCTACTACCACTACAGCTACTCGGTGGTGCGAGGCTGCGACCGCATCGTGCCGGTGGATGTGTATGTGCCGGGCTGCCCGCCCACGGCCGAAGCGTTGCTGTACGGGATCCTGCAGCTGCAGTCCAAGATTCGCCGCGAAAACACCATCGCGCGCTGACACCTTCGACACGCCCCACCACCCGCACCCGCAGTACCCCGACCGGCAGCCGTACCCGCCCCGAGGAACCTCATGTCTGAAAAACTCCAACGCCTCCAGACCGCGCTGCACGCCGTGCTGGGCGAGCGCATCCAGGCCCTCGAATGCCGCCTGGGTGAAGTGACGCTGACCGTCCGCGCGGCCGACTATCTCGAGGTGTGCCAGACCCTGCGCGACGAGCCCTCATTGGGCTTCGAGCAGATGATGGACCTGTGCGGTGTGGACTACAGCGGCTATCGCGAAGGCGCCTACGACGGCCCGCGTTTCGCCGTGGTCCTGCACCTGCTGTCGGTGGCGCAGAACTGGCGCCTGCGCGTGCGCACCTTCTGCCCCGACGAAGACCAACCGCTGGTGGCCAGCGTCAATGAAGTCTGGAGTTCGGCCAACTGGTTCGAGCGCGAAGCCTTCGATCTCTACGGCATCCTCTTCGAAGGTCACAACGACCTGCGCCGCCTGCTCACCGACTACGGCTTCATCGGCCACCCCTTCCGCAAGGATTTCCCGGTAACCGGCCATGTGGAGATGCGCTACGACGCAGAACAAAAGCGCGTCATCTACCAGCCCGTGACCATCGAAACCCGAGAAATCACGCCGCGCATCATCCGCGAGGAACCCTACGGCGGGCTGCACTGAGCAGCCGGCCCACGAGACGAACATGGCGGACATCAAGAACTACACCCTGAACTTCGGCCCTCAACATCCGGCGGCGCACGGCGTGCTGCGCCTGGTGCTGGAACTCGACGGCGAAGTGATCCAGCGGGCCGACCCCCACATCGGGCTGCTGCACCGCGCCACCGAGAAGCTGGCCGAGACCAAGACCTACATCCAGTCCTTGCCCTACATGGACCGGCTGGACTATGTGTCGATGATGTGCAACGAGCACGCCTACTGTCTGTCCATCGAGAAGCTGCTGGGCATCGAGGTGCCCGAGCGCGCGCAGTACATCCGCGTGATGTATTCCGAGATCACGCGGCTGCTGAACCACCTGCTGTGGCTGGGTTGCCACGGCATGGACTGCGGTGCGATGAACATGCTCATCTACTGCTTCCGGGAGCGTGAAGATCTCTTCGACATGTACGAAGCGGTGTCGGGCGCCCGGATGCATGCGGCCTATTTCCGCCCGGGCGGCGTCTACCGCGACTTGCCCGACCGCATGCCGCAGTACCAGGTCAGCAAGATCCGCAACGCCAAGGCGATTTCTCAACTCAACGAGAACCGCCAGGGCTCGCTGCTGGACTTCATCGAAGACTTCACCCAGCGCTTTCCGGCCTTGGTGGACGAATACGAAACCCTGCTGACCGACAACCGAATCTGGAAGCAGCGCACGGTGGGCATCGCGGTGGTCACGCCCGAGCGGGCGCTGAACCTGGGGTTTTCGGGCGCGATGCTGCGCGGTTCGGGCATCGCTTGGGACCTGCGCAAGAAGCAGCCCTACGATGTGTACGACCGCATGGATTTCGACATCCCCGTGGGTGTCAACGGCGACACCTACGACCGCTACCTGGTGCGGGTGGAAGAGATGCGCCAGAGCAACCGCATCATCCAGCAGTGCGTGAAGTGGTTGCGTGCCAACCCCGGCCCCGTGATCACCGACAACCACAAGGTGGCGCCGCCCGACCGCGTGGGCATGAAGTCGAACATGGAAGAGCTGATCCACCACTTCAAGCTCTTCACCGAAGGCTTCCATGTGCCCGAAGGCCAGGCCTACGCAGCGGTGGAGCATCCCAAGGGCGAGTTCGGCATCTACATCGTCAGCGATGGTGCGAACAAGCCCTGGCGCCTGAAGATCCGTGCACCGGGCTTTGCGCACCTGGCTGCGCTGGATGAAATGAGCCGGGGCCACATGATCGCTGATGCCGTGGCTGTGATCGGCACGATGGATGTCGTGTTTGGCGAGATCGACCGATGAGCGGCCCTGACATGAGCAAACCCGTGAGTGATTCCCCGAGCTACACCCTGACCGACGCCACCCGTGCGCGCTTCGACCGCGAGGTGGCCAAGTACCCGGCCGACCAGCGGCAGTCGGCGGTGATGGCCTGCCTGTCGATCGTCCAGCAGGAAGAGGGCTGGGTGAGTGCATCCGCAGAGAAGGCAGTGGCGGCCTATCTGGGCATGGCGCCGATTGCGGTGGCCGAGGTCACCACCTTCTACAACATGTACAACCAGAAGCCTCTGGGCAAGTACAAGCTCAATGTGTGCACCAACCTGCCGTGCCAGTTGCGCGATGGGCAACAAGCGCTGGAGCACCTGTGCAGGCGCTTGGGCGTGGAAGAGGGCGGCACATCGGCCGACGGCCTGTTCACCGTGCAGAAGACCGAGTGCCTGGGCGCCTGCGCCGATGCGCCGGTGATGCTGGTCAACGACCGGCAGATGGTGAGCTTCATGAGCAACGACCGGCTCGATGCCCTGGTCGACCAACTGAAGAACGGAGCTTGAACGCGATGGGCCAGATGCTCGACCTTTCCCGATTCCAGGCCAAGGGCCAGGAAACCTGTTTCCACGGCAAGCACCTCAACCCGCAGATCTACGCCGGGCTCAATGGCTCGAACTGGAGCCTGAAGGATTACGAGGCGCGTGGGGGCTACGCCGCCCTTCGCAAGATCCTGGGTTGCGATGGCGGTGAGGGCATGACGCCCGATGCGGTGATTGCCGATGTGAAGCTCTCGGCCCTGCGTGGGCGCGGCGGTGCGGGCTTTCCCACCGGCCTGAAGTGGAGCTTCATGCCGCGGCAGTTCCCGGGTCAGAAGTACCTGGTGTGCAACTCCGATGAGGGCGAGCCGGGCACCTGCAAGGACCGTGACATCCTCATGTTCAACCCGCATTCGGTGATCGAGGGCATGGCCATTGCCGCTTATGCCATGGGCATCAGCGTGGGCTACAACTACATCCACGGCGAGATCTTCGAGGTGTACGAGCGCTTCGAAGCGGCCCTTGAGGAAGCACGCGCAGCGGGCTACCTGGGTTCGAACATCATGGGTTCGAACTACAGCTTCCAGCTGCATGGCCACCACGGCTTCGGCGCCTACATCTGCGGCGAAGAGACCGCGCTGCTCGAGTCTCTCGAAGGCAAAAAGGGACAGCCGCGCTTCAAGCCGCCGTTCCCGGCGAGCTTCGGCCTGTATGGCAAGCCCACCACCATCAACAACACCGAGACCTTCGCAGCGGTGCCCTGGATCATCCGCAACGGCGGTCAGGCCTACCTCGATGTGGGCAAGCCCAACAACGGCGGCACCAAGATCTTCTCGGTGGTGGGCGATGTGAATGCTCCCGGCAACTTTGAAGTTCCGATGGGCACGCCGTTCTCCAAGCTGCTGGAACTGGCCGGCGGTGTGAAGGGTGGCGCGCTCAAGGCGGTGATTCCTGGCGGGTCTTCAGCCCCGGTGTTGCCGGCCAAGATCATGATGGATATCACGATGGACTACGACGCCATCGCCAAGGCCGGCT
>CAMCTE010000055.1 GCA_945878385.1 Azohydromonas lata NBRC 102462
GAGAGGTCCAGGGCCCAGCCGGCGGCCGCCGCAGCCAAGGTGGCGGCAGGCGCCACCTCACGCGTGTTCACCCGCATGTCGCGGTCGATGTTGAGGACGGGAATGGTTTGCTCCCCACGCGCCAGGGTGACGGTGCGGCCCTCCAGGTACACCACACGGCCACCGGCGGCGGCATGCGCGCGCAGGGCCGGCACGGCGCCGTCTTCGGCATAGAGGATCACTTCGCCGTCGCACAACTCGGCCATGGCCAGTGCCTGTTCGTCCACGGCATGAAGCACCGCGGCTCCATCGGCACGCACCACATCCACCTGGGTGCGCGACACCTTGAAGCGCTGTTCGGGCGAGGCGATGTCATGGCGTACCGCGCCGGTGAAGGGCTCGCAGTCGGTGACGATGCCCACATTGCAGCGGTCGTACACCAAGCCCTCTTCGAGGATGGTCACGGGGTTGCTTTCGAACACGGCCGCTTCGACATTGCGGTTGACCAGCAAGCGTTGCGAGACCTGCCAGCCGATGGCGTCGCCCCGCTCGACACGGCGGTTGCCGACGAAGAGCCCGTCGCGGCAGGCCACGCCCACCACGGGACCGGACATCTGCAGCATCCAGGCCACCAGGCGCGCGATCACCGAGGTGTCCTTGGTGCCGGTCACGCCCACCACCGGAATGCGGCCGGGCTCACCCTCTGGGAACAGATGTTCGACGATGGCCTTGCCCACTTCGCGCGGTTGGCCGCTGGCGGGCTTGAGGTGCATCAACAGCCCCGGGCCGGCATTGACCTCGACGATGGCGCCGCCCTGTTCTTCAAGTGGGCGAGAGATGTCTTCGCACACCAGGTCGATGCCGGCGATGTCCAGGCCCACGATGCGGGCGGCCAAGGCGCAGGCATGGGCCACTTCCGGATGCACTTCGTCGGTGCAGTCGTTGGCCATATTGCCCTTGCGGCTGACCAGCACGCGGCGGGCGGCCTCGGGTACGGATTCAGGCTGCAGGCCCTGCTTCTGAACCGTGATCTGCACCTCGCCTTCCTGGCGGATGAGGATGGGGTTCAGCGGGTGGTCTTCGGTGTCGCCGCGGCGCGGGTCACTGTTGATCTGCAGGGCGATCAACTCTTCCACCGTGTGGCTACCGTCGCCGGTGATCCAGACGGTTTCGCCCCGCGCTGCCGCAGCCACCTTGCCCGCCACGATCAGCACGCGGTGTTCTTCGCCGGCGATGTAGCGCTCGACCAGCACCCCGCTGCCCTCGGCATCAGCCACCGCGAAGGCGGCCCTGATTTCGGCTTCACCGGTCAGGTCCAGGGTGACGCCGCGTCCGTGGTTCGCATCCGTGGGCTTGACCACCACCGCGCAGCCCATGCGCTGGGCCACACTCCAGGCGTCATCCGGGTCGTCCACCAAGCGGCCTTCAGGCACGGGCACACCGCAGCCGGCCAGCAGCTCCTTGGTCATGTCCTTGTCGCTGGCGATGCCTTCGGCTATCGCGCTGGTGCGGTCGGTTTCGGCCGTCCAGATGCGCTTCTGGCGCGCGCCGTAGCCCAACTGCACCAGGTTGCCCTGATTCAGCCGAATGTGCGGAATCTCGCGGTCGGTTGCGCAGGCCACGATGTGGGCGGTGCTGGGGCCCAGGTACACCTGGTCGATCTTGTCGCGCAGGGCGTTCAAGGCCGGTTTGAGCTCGTAGGGCTGGGCGTTCAAAGCGGCACGCACGATGTCATGCCCCACGGCCAGGGCCCTGCGTGCCACCTTTTCATCGCGGGCGCGGAAGACCATGCGGTACACGCCCGGCGTTGAAGTTTCGCGGGTTTGGCCGAAGGCGGTGGGCATGCCGGCCTGGTCCAGCACTTCGATGACCACATGCTCCAGCACGTGTCCCATCCAGGTGCCGCCCTCCAGCCGCTGCAGGAAACCACCCTTCTCACCCACTCCACAGTGGTGGTCGCCCAACCCCGGCACGATGGCCAGCAGCCGTTCGTTGAAGCCCGGCAGCTTGTTCGTGGGCAATTGCTCGAGTTCACCCAAATCCAGCCAGACCTCCAGCACCGAGCGGTAGGTCCACATATTCGGGCCGCGCAGGAAGTTCACACGCAGGATGCGCAGGTCCAAGGTGCCGTGGGCAGGCACCGGGGCCTCGGGTGCAGCAGCCAGGCCGCGGGCGCCTGGGTCGGGGCGTTCATCGTTCATGGCCGGGGATTGTCCACCCGAAGCGGCCGCCACGCGTTGAATGGCCATGGACAAGGGCACTCCCGTGATATCGGACAATCCAGCCTTCGGCGCCCCGTTCGCCGGTGCGGCGCTGCGCCGTTTCTCTGCACCCATGTCTGCTCCCAATCCTGTTCCGATCCAACCTGCGTCCCCGGGTGCCGGGGGTTCGCTCGGCCACGATCCGCTTGCTGCAGTCAACGCAGCCGGCGGTGCTTCCGATGACAAAGGGCACGGCATGACCGGCGAACACGAGGTGCTGGCCACCTTGGAACTGGACCTCGACCTGGAAGGCCGGTTCACCACGAGCGAATTGCAGCTGACCGCTGGCCACCTGGCCTGGCGCGCCAGCCCGCAGGCGGCATGGCAGTTCTGGCCGCTGCGCACGGGCCTGCGGCTGCAGCACACCGACCGCGGCGGCGTGGGCCTGATTTCCCTGCACGACGAACAGCAGCGGTTGGCGCAGTGGCGCTTCACGTTGGAACGCGATGTGGCCGCCGTGCGCCTGGTGCAACAGTTCGACCGCGCAGTGCTGGCCCTGCAGGGCGCGGCCCATGCCCATTCGGCGGAAGACGACGCCGCGCGTTGCCCAAGCTGCAATGCCCCGCTGCCTGAAGACAGCGAAGACTGCGAGATCTGCAACCGCGAGCTGCTGCAACCACCTTCCACCTGGGTGCTGCTGCGCCTGTGGCGCTTTGCCAAGCCCTATCAGGGGCAGCTGGCCCTGGGCATGCTGCTGACCTTGCTGTCCACCGCGGCGCACCTGGTGCCGCCGTATCTGACGATGCCGCTGATGGACGACATCCTGATCCCGTTCCAGAACGGGCAGGCCATCGACCCCGATCTGGTGACGCTGTACCTGGGCGGCCTGCTGGCTTCGGCCCTGGTGGCCTGGGGCCTGGGCTGGTGGCGCACCTATCTGCTGGCCCTGGTGTCCGAGCGCATCGGCGCAGACTTGCGCACCAGCACCTTTTCCCATTTGATGACGCTGAGCCTCGAATATTTCGGCGGCAAGCGCACCGGCGACCTGATCGCACGCATCGGCAGCGAATCGGACCGCATTTGCGTGTTCCTGTCCCTGCACGCGCTGGATTTCCTCAACGATGTGCTGATGCTGGTGATGACCGCGGTGATCCTGGCCTCCATCAACCCCTGGCTGGCCCTGGTCACACTGCTGCCCCTGCCCTTCATCGCCTGGATGATCCACCAGGTGCGCGACCGGCTGCGCACCGGCTTCGAGAAGATCGACCGCGTGTGGGGCGAGGTCACCAATGTGCTGGCCGACACCATTCCCGGTGTTCGCGTGGTGAAGGCCTTCGCCCAGGAGAGGCGCGAATCGGGCCGCTTCAAGGCAGCCAACCAGCACAACCTGGAAGTCAACGACCGCATCAACCGCACCTGGAGCCTGTTCACGCCCACCGTCACGCTGCTGACCGAAATCGGCCTGCTGGTGGTGTGGGCCTTTGGCATCTGGCAGGTCAGCCAGGGCGACATCACGGTGGGCGTGCTCACCGCCTTCATCGCCTACATCGGCCGCTTCTATGGGCGGCTTGATTCCATGAGCCGCATCGTCAGCGTCACACAAAAAGCCGCGGCCGGCGCCAAGCGCATCTTCGACATCCTGGACCATGTCAGCAATGTGCCCGAGCCGGTGAACCCGGTGCCGCTGAAGCAGGTGGAAGGCGCGATCAGCCTGCGCGAGGTGGGCTTTCGATACGGCAGCCGCCGTGTGATCAAGAACATGAGCTTGGACATCCGGCCCGGCGAGATGATCGGCTTGGTGGGCCACAGCGGGTCGGGCAAGAGCACCCTGGTGAACCTGATCTGCCGCTTCTACGATGTGTCCGACGGGGCCATCCTGGTGGACGGCGTGGACATCCGGCGGTTCGCGGTGAGCGACTTCCGCCAGCACATCGGCCTGGTGCTGCAGGAGCCTTTCCTGTTCTTCGGCACCATCGCCGAGAACATTGCCTACGGCAAGCCCGGCGCCACGCGCCAGGAGATCGTGGCGGCAGCGCGTGCGGCGCACGCACACGAGTTCATCCTGCGACTGCCGCAGGGCTACGATTCACTGGTGGGTGAACGCGGCCAGGGGCTGTCCGGCGGCGAGCGCCAGCGCATCTCGATTGCCCGCGCCTTGCTGATCAACCCGCGCCTGCTGATCTTGGACGAAGCCACCTCGGCGGTGGACACCGAGACGGAAAAGGAAATCCAGAAGGCGCTGGACAACCTGGTGCAAGGCCGCACCACGATTGCCATTGCGCACCGGTTGAGCACGCTGCGCAAGGCCGACCGCCTGGTGGTGATGGACCGCGGCGAAGTGGTGGAAGTGGGCCCGCACGACGAATTGATGGCCCGAGAAGGCGCCTACTGGCGCCTGTACCAGGCCCAGGCGCGCAATGTGGATACCGAAGACGAGCCGCCCGAACCCGCGGCCAACCCCCTGGTGAGGCAGGCATGACGGTCGCCATGCAAGGCGGCCTCAGCCGCGACCCTCACGGGCGCTTGGTGTACACCGACACGCAGGGCTTGGTGCATGTGGGCGTGCAGGCCGTGCGTGCATTCCCCATCGACGCACCGTTGGAAGGGCTTTCGGTGGTGGGGGCCGACGGGCATGAACTCGAATGGGTGGAGCACTGGGGCGAACTGGCTGAACCGGTGCGGGGGCTGATCGCTCAGGAACTGGCCCAGCGGGAATTCATGCCGACCATTGAGCGGCTGGTGGCCGTGTCCACCTTTTCCACACCCAGCACCTGGACGGTGGACACCGACCGCGGCCGCACCGACTTCATCCTCAAGGGCGAAGAAGACATCCGCCGCCTGCGCGACGGCGGCCTGCTGATCACCGACAACCACGGCTTGGTGTTCCGCGTGCTGGACCTCAAGGCCATGGACCGCGCCACCCGCAAGTTGCTCGACCGGTTTCTCTGAGGTGTTGGGGCGACGAAAGCCCTCATTCTGTTCGTCTTGGACCTCAAACCGGCATGTGTGCAGCCCTCACGCCCGCGCCACGCGGCGCCTGGCCATGCCCAGCACCGCCAGGCCTGCCGCACTCAGCAGCACCAACACCGCAGCCATCAGGGGCAGACGCCAAGCCTCGGGCATGGCCCACCAAGCCAACCACAGCAGGCCGGTGAGGCCCACGGCCAGCATCAGCAGGCCCAGGCACAACAGGGCCAACACCTCGAACAGGCGTTGGCGCTCGCGCGCAAGTGCCAGCGCGCAGGCGCTGCGCCACTGATCCACCCGGTCCAGGCCCATGGCCAGGGCCAAGCGGAACAACTCGCGCAGCAGCTCCTGCAGCACGGGCCACACGCCAAAGGCCTCAGCGGCGGTTGTTCATCAGGTAGCCGGCCAGCAGGGCAATGCCGCTGGCCACGCCCACCGCAGCCCAGGGGTTGCGGTGCACGAATTCATTGGTGCTGCGGCTGGCGGTGACCACGCTGTCCGTGGTTTGCTGCTGCAGCGCATGGAGCTGCTGGCGCACCTGAGTCAGCCGGTCCTGGGTGCGCTCGCGCCACAGTGCGGCGCCGTCGCCGAGTTGTTGCCCGCTGGACTTGAGCAGGTCTTCCGCGTCGCGCATCACGACGCGCAGGTCCTGCATCAGCTTGTCCTTCTGAACATCCATGGTCTGGTTCATGCACTTCTCCTGGTGGGGTTGGGGAAGTGCATACCTTAGGCGGCGCGGGCCTGCGCCGCGCAGAGGGAACTCAAGCCACCACGATTCAGCCTCGGCCCACAAAGGGCATGTGCGTGGCCATGACCGTCATGTTCAGCACATTGGCCGAGAGTGGCAGATTGGCCATGTACACCACAGCCTGCGCCACATGCGAAACCTCCATCACCGGCTCCACCTTCACACTGCCATCGGCCTGGGCCACGCCCTGGGTGAAGGCGGTGGTCATGTCGGTGGCCGCGTTTCCGATGTCAATCTGGCCCACGGCGATGTCGTACTTTCGACCATCAAGCGAAGCGCTTTTGGTCAGACCCGTGACCGCATGCTTGGTGGCGGTGTAGGCCGATGAATTCGGCCGGGGCGCGTGGGCTGAAATGGACCCGTTGTTGATGATTCGGCCGCCGCGAGGGTTCTGAGCCTTCATCACGCGAAACGCATGTTGGGTGCAAAGGAAGACACCGTTGAGGTTGGTGTCCACCACCTGCTTCCAGGCTGCGAAGTCGATGTCTTCCAGCAGGCCTTTGGGCGCGAAGAGGCCTGCGTTGTTGAAGAGCAGGTCCAGCCGGCCCCACTGCTGAACCGTGGTGTGGAACAGCGCGGCCACCGAGGCTTCATTGGTGACATCGGCCTGCACCGCAATCGCCCGTTCGGCGATGGGGCCGAACGGGGCAGCCCCGGGCGCCGCACGATTGATGGCCTCCCGCAGCGCCTGCAGGTCACGCCCGCTGTAAACGACGCGCCAGCCGTCGGCCAACAGGGCCGCCGCGCTGGCCGCACCGATGCCACGGGCTGCGCCCGTGATCAGAGCGACTCGGTTGTGTGGGGTGTTCATGGCCCCATCTTAGAGGTTCAGGGCAGAGCGGCGTGCTGCATCGGCAAAGTGGGGGCCGCCTCCACCCGCACCGCGCAGTACTTCACCTCGGCGATCTTGGCGATGGGGTCCAAAGCCGGGTTGGTCAGCATATTGGCCGCTGCTTCGGCATAGGCAAAGGGAATGAATACCGTGTCTGCCGGCGTGGCCTCGTCGGCGCGCGCCATGAGTTCGATCTGCCCACGGCGCGAGGTCACGCGCAGAACCTGCCCGGCTTGCAAGCCCAGCGCCGCCAGGGTCTGCGGGTGCAGGGCCGCCGTGGGTGCGGGTTCCAGCGTGTGCAATACGCTGGCTCGGCGCGTCATCGAGCCGGTGTGCCAATGCTCCAACTGCCGCCCGGTGATCAGTACGAAGGGGAACTGCGCGTCGGGCCGTTCGGCTGCGAAGGTAAGCGCCGAGGGCACGAGGCGCGCACGCCCACTGGCCGTGGGGAAGTGGTCGGTGAACACCACCGGGTGGCCCTGGTCCTGTTCGTCGGCACAGGGGTAGGTGACAGCGCCCTCGCGCAGCAGGCGGGCCCAGGTGATTCCAGCAATCGAAGGCATGAGCGAGCGCATCTCGTCGTGCACGGCACCGATGCCGGCTTCACCGCCCAGAGGGTCGATGCCGTAACGCCAGGGCAGGCCCAGGCGCTGGGCCAGTTGCTCGATGATCCAGGCGTCGGCGCGGGCGCCGGTGTCGGCTGATGTGTCTGCCCCTTGGCCGGGCGGCCGCAGCGCGGGCCGCCCCATCTGCATCAGACGGTCGGTATTGGTGACCGTGCCGGTTTTCTCCGGCCAGGCGCTGGCCGGCAGCACCACATCGGCCAGGGCGGCGGTTTCGGTCAGAAAAATATCCTGCACCACCAAGTGTTCCAGCGAGGCCAAGGCCGCTCGCGCATGGCCGGCGTCGGGGTCGCTCATCGCCGGGTTCTCGCCCTGGATGTACATGCCCTTCACTGTGCCGGCCTGAATGGCCTTCATCACCTCCACCACCGTCAGACCCGGCTCAGCCGGCAGGGCACCGGGGTCCAGCCCCCAGGCCTGTTCGAAGTGCACGCGCACGGCGGGGTCGGTGACGCGTTGGTAGTCGGGCAGCATCATGGGAATCAGGCCCGCGTCGCTCGCACCCTGCACATTGTTCTGGCCGCGCAAGGGGTGCAGCCCGGTGCCGGGGCGGCCGATCTGCCCGGTGATCATCGACAGCGCGATCAAGGCTCGTGCGTTGTCGGTCCCATGTACATGCTGGCTGACGCCCATGCCCCACAGGATCATGCTGGAGCGGCTGGTGGCAAAAGCCCGGGCCACCTCGCGCAGCGTGGCCGCGTCGATGCCGCACACCGGTGCCATGGCCTCGGGACTGAAACCCTGCAGGTGCAGCGCCAGTGCTTCGAAGTCTTCGGTGCGTTCACGCACGAAAGCCTCGTTCACCAGCCCTTCTTCGACGATGGTGTGCAGCAGGGCATTGAGCAGCGCGACATCGGTATCGGCCTTGAAGGCCAGCGTGCGCCATGCGTGGCGCTGCAGTTCGGTGCGCCGCGGATCGGCCAGGATGAGTTTGGTGCCGCGGGCCACCGCGTTCTTGATGAAGCTGGCGGCCACCGGGTGGTTGACGGTGGGGTTGGCGCCAATCAACAGCACCACCTCCGCCTGCGCCACATCGCGCACCGGGTTGCTCACCGCGCCCGAGCCAATGCCTTCCAGCAAGGCCGCCACGCTGGAGGCATGGCACAGCCGCGTGCAGTGGTCCACATTGTGATTGCCGAATCCGGTTCGCACGAGCTTCTGGAACAGGTAAGCCTCTTCGTTGCTGCCCTTGGCCGAGCCGAAGCCGGCCAGGGCCACGGGGCCTTGCTGCTGGCCGATGCGCAGCAGGCCCTGCGCCGCTGCATCCAGCGCTTCGGCCCAAGTGGCGAGTCGGAAGATTTCAGACCAGTCGGCCGGCTTGATTTGCGCCGGGTTCTTGGCCGCATCCGCTCGGCGGATCAGCGGCGTGGTCAGGCGATCGGCGTGGTGCACATAGTCGAAACCGAAGCGGCCCTTCACGCACAGCCGCGCGGCGTTGGCCGGGCCGGCGCGGCCATCCACACGAACGATGCGCTCACTGGCCAAGTGGGTCTCTGGCCCCGGGACCGTGGCAACCTGGTAGGTCAGTTGGCATCCCACGCCGCAGAACGGGCACACCGAATCCACCGCGCGCTGTGCGGGCTGTGCCGCACTGCCGTTGGCCGGGGAGAGCGCGCCGGTGGGGCAGGCCTGCACGCATTCCCCACAGGCCACGCAGGTGGATTCGCCCATAGGGTCGCGCTGATCGAACACGATCTGGGCATGGCCACCCCGAAAGGCAAGACCGATCACATCGTTGCCCTGTTCGTCGCGGCAGGCGCGCAGGCAGCGGGTGCATTGGATGCAGGCCGACAGGTTCACCGACATGGCCGGGTGCGACCCATCGGCCAGCACCGGGGCGCGTGGTGCAAAGCGGCTGGCGGTCACGCCCAGGGCATCGCACCATTGGTCGAGTTCATTGTCGTGCTTGAGCGGCGCGGCGTCTGCTGCAGTGCGCGGCACATCGGCCCGCAGCAGTTCCAGCACCAAGCGCTGGGCCTTGCGCACACGCGGCGTTTCGGTCTGCACGACCATGCCGGGCTGCACCACGCGGCAGCACGACGCGCTCAGGGTGCGCTCGCCCTGAACCTCCACCACACAGGCGCGGCAGTTGCCCTGCGGGCGCAGACCGCTTTCGCCGTGGTCGGGGGCGTGGCACAGGTGGGGAATCGTTTTGCCCTGGGCCCGTGCAGCCTGCCAGATGGTTTGCCCCTCCAGCACCGTCACCGCCTGCCCGTCAATCTGCAGGCTCAGGGTTTGAAGCTCTCTCGGGGCGTTCATGTCCGGTCTTTCAAGGCCTGCACCTCGTGCGGGAAGTGGCGCCGCACGCTGTCCATGGGGTTGGGCGCGGCCTGCCCCAATCCGCAAATCGAAGCCTCCCGCATGACGAAGGACAGGTCTTCCATCAGCGCTTCGTTCCAATGCGCTTGCGCCATCAATTGGCTGGCCTGCACTGTGCCTCCGCGGCAAGGTGTGCATTGGCCGCAGCTTTCGTGTTCAAAAAAACGCATCAGGTTGAGTGCAGCGTCGCGGGCGCGGTCATGTTGGCTGAGCACCACCACGGCCATGGAGCCCACGAAGCATCCGTGGGACGCCAATGTTTCTTGCCCGCTGGGTGCGCCTCCATCAAAGTCCAGCGGCAGATGCGCCTTTGATGCGGGCAGGATGCCGCCACTGGCGCCACCGGGCAGGTAGGCGTACAGCTCGTGTCCGGGCAGCATGCCGCCGGCCAATTCGTCAATCAATTCGCGCACGCTGATACCGGCAGGCGCCAAGTGCACGCCCGGTCGGTTCACCCGGCCCGACACCGAGAAGCGCCGCAAGCCGGTGCGGCCGCGGCGCCCATGCGAGGCGAACCAGGCACCGCCCTTTTCCACGATGTCACGCACCCAGCTCAAAGTTTCGTGGTTGTGGGCCAACGTCGGGCGCCCGAAGGCGCCCAACTGCGCGACATAGGGCGGGCGCAGCCGCGGCATGCCGCGCTTGCCCTCCACCGATTCGATCAGGGCCGATTCCTCGCCACAGATGTAGGCACCCGCGCCGCGGCGCAGTTCGATGACCGGCATGGCATCGGCGGGAATCGGCGGGTTGGCCAACAGCGCGTCCAGTTCGCGTTGCAGCACCTGGCGCGCCGCGTGGTATTCGTCACGCAGATAGATCCATACCCGGGCAATACCCACCACCTGGCAGGCCACCAGCATGCCTTCGAGCATGCGGTGGGGGTCGGTCGACAGCAGGTGGCCGTCTTTGAAGGTGCCCACCTCGCCTTCATCCAGGTTCACCACCATGTGCCGCGGGCCGGCTTCGGCCTTCACCAAGCCCCACTTGCGAGCCGCTGGAAACCCAGCGCCGCCCAGCCCCTTGAGTTGCGAGGCCTGCAGTTCGTCCAGCACCTGCTGCGGGGCGCGGAGGCCGGCATGCAGGTCTTGCAAGAGTCGGTAACCGCCCCCTTCCCGGTAGGCCGCATAGGCCACCACATCCGGCAGCGCCACCGGCCCGGTCTGGCCTGCCCGCAGCGCGGCCTGCACGGTCGCGGCGGTGGCATGGCCCATCTCGTGTTGGCCCACACAGGCTGCAGGGGCCTGGTGGCATCGGCCGATGCACGGGGCTTCCTCCACGGCCACGCCACTGTCCACCAGCGTGTCCTTCAGTTCGCGGTGCAAGCCGTGCCCACCCGCCATGGCGCAGGACAGGCTGGTGCACACGCGCACGGTCACGGGCGGGGCGGGCGTTTCGTCGTCCAGCAGCCGGACGTGGTGATAAAAGCTGGCCACTTCGAACACCTCGGTCTGGCTCAGGCGCAGGCGCTCGGCCAGCGCGGCCAGGGCTTGCGGGCGCAGCGCCTGCTCGGCATCCTGCAAGCGGTGGAGGTGCTCGATCAGCAGGTCTTTGCGGGGCGGCAGGTCGGCGCACAGGGCTTCGACCTGGGCGCGGGCCGCCGCAGAGGCTACCCGCCCCTTGGGGGTGGCCCGCGCGCGAGGAGCCTGCGCGGTCGGAACCGGGGTGATGGGGATGGTCTTCACGACATGCATTTTTGTGCATTGACCGGCCGGTGTAAAGCCCAGTCATGCACTTTAATGCAATCTAAGAGCGCCGCACTCCCGGGACCGGACGGGCCGCGCGCTCCCATTCAAGGTCGAACCACGGGTCGCCGCGCAGGCAGGCGCGCAGCATCGGCAGCGCATCCAACCCCCAAAACAGGCGACCAGCGCACTCCCAGGTGGGCACCCCGAAGATGCCCTTGGCCAGGGCCTCGTCGGTGAGCGCGCGCAAGCGCGCCTTGACTACTTCGCCTTGCGCGTCGAGCAGCGGCGCGGCCGCCATCGATGCCTCAGGCCCCTGCAAGGCCGCTTGCAGGGCTTGCAGCCGAATCGGGTCCACCGGGTCAGCGCCGCCGTGCCACACATGGCGAAACACGCATTCCACCTGGTGGCGGTTGGGCAAGCCGGCCGGGCCGGACACCGCCAGCATCAAGCGCAGCAAAGGCAACGGGTTGAAGGGGTGCTGGGCCGGCACCTCCAACCGCACGCCCAATTCGTGGGCCTGCCAGGCCACCTGGCGAAAGGTCCAAACCCGCTTGGGCTCGATTTCCGCCGGCCCTTTGTGGCTGTGGTGGCGCAGCAAGGCGCCAAACAGCACCGGCTTGTAGTCCACCACCACCGAGTGGCCCTCCAGCGCCTGCGGCAGGTGCTCGAAGGCCAAGTGGGCATAGGGCGAGATGGGGTCAAACCAAAAGGTGATGGGCGTCATGCGCGGCTTTTCGTGTTCGAGGGCTTGAACCTTCAGGCCGCGTGGGCCCCATCCCCGTGCGGGGCAGGCCCCAGGAAGCGGTCACCGAGCTGGCTGCGGCGGTCGGGCAGCATGGCCCACACCTGCCGCTTGCCGGGCTCGTCCAGACCCGCCCAGGCTGTGATTTCCGGCAACGTTCGCGCGCAGCCCAGGCACCAACCGGTGGCCCCGTCGATGCGGCAGATGCTGGTGCAGGGGCTGGGCACGCCCGAACCGGTGCGAGGGCCAGGGGTGCTCATGCGGCGGCCTTTTCGCGTTTGCTCAAGAGCGCGCGCCCAGTGCGCGAACCGACCGGCCGGCCCAAGGCCGCGGAGATACCGGCAGCGGCATCCACCAAGGCCTCGATGTCGATGCCGGTGTCGATGCCCAGCCCGTTGAGCATGAACACCACATCCTCGGTGGCCACATTTCCGGTGGCCCCCTTGGCGTAGGGGCAGCCCCCCAGGCCCCCCACGCTGCCGTCGAAGGTGGACACACCCAGTTCCAGGCTGGCATAGATGTTGGCCAAGGCCTGGCCGTAGGTGTCGTGGAAATGACCGCTCACCTCGTGCAGCGGGAAGT
>CAMCTE010000056.1 GCA_945878385.1 Azohydromonas lata NBRC 102462
GGTCACTGCGCAAGCGACCGTGCCCCAACATGCGGCTGCGCGCTGGGCACCCGATGGCACCCAGACGCAGGAGCCGCGCAGAGAGCCCAGTGTCGACCTGGAAGGCCTGCAGCAGGCGGCCCGCCAAGCGGGCTACCACGACGGCTACCGAGATGGCTTGGCAGCGCTGGAGAACTTCAAGCGCAGCTTCGCGCAACAGATGGCCACTCAGATCGGGCATCTCATGGAGTCAATCGACCGAGAGTTCCAAGCGTTGGAGGCCGACATGGCCCAAGCCCTGGTGCACGCGTCGACCGGGCTTGCGCGGCAGATCGTGCGAAGCGAATTGGCCACGCGCCCTGAATTCATCACCCACGTGGCGCGTCAGGCGGTGGCGGCACTGTCGATGTCGCTGCGCCACATCGAAATGCGCGTGCACCCCGATGACTTGGCACTCGTCCAGGCGGGTCTGGGGGAAGAGGCGCAGGCGCGGGGTGTCACCTGCGTGGCCGACCCTGCTGTATCCCGCGGTGGCTGCACCCTGCAGACCGAACTGGGGTCTCTGGATGCGCGCATCGAGCACCTGTGGGATCAGGCCCTGCGGCGCACGGGGCAAGACGCCACCCATTGGCCCTTGCACTCGGCAGACTCGAGGGACTCGGGAGACCAATTCTGATGGAAGTCGCCACAACCGCCCACACCACCGGCGCGGCAGGCAGGCTCTTGCGCTGGGAGCGCTTTCTCGGGCACCTGCAAGACCACTTCAGCGCCCCCTTACCGCTGGAGGGCATCGGCACACTCACCCGCGTGGCGGGGCTGGTGTTGGAAGCCGGCGGTATCCGCGTCCCCGTGGGCACGGTGTGCCGCATAGACGGACCTGGCCGCAGTGGCGTACTGGCCGAAGTGGTGGGCTTCAATGGCGACCGCGCCTTTCTGATGCCCATCGGAGAGTTGCATGGGCTTTCCAGCGGTGCCCGCGTGGTGCCCCTGCCTGCGCCAAGCTCAGCCTTGTCGCTCGAGCATTCACAACACCCATGGCGCCGCAGTGAAGACCGAAGCCTGCACCTGCCGATGGGCCGCGGCTTGTTGGGCAGGGTCGTGGACTCCCACGGTCATCCGCTGGACCGCCTGGGGCCACTGACGGATGTGCAGGCCGGCCCGCTGCAACGCCGACCCATCAACGCCATGGAGCGTGACCCGGTGCGCACGCCACTGGACACCGGCATTCGTGCGATCAATTCAATGCTGACCGTGGGCCGAGGCCAGCGTCTGGGGCTGTTTGCCGGCACCGGCGTGGGCAAGTCGGTGCTGCTGGGCATGATGGCCCGCTACACCGATGCCGATGTGATCGTGGTGGGCCTGATCGGTGAACGCGGCCGTGAGGTCAAGGAGTTCATTGAAGACATCCTGGGCGAAGACGGCCGTCAGCGATCGGTGGTCGTGGCCGCCCCGGCTGATTCCCCTCCACTGGTTCGCCTGCAGGGGGCGGCTTACGCCACCGCGGTAGCCGAACACTTCCGCGACCAGGGGCTGCATGTCCTGCTGCTGATGGACAGCCTCACCCGCTATGTGATGGCCCAGCGCGAACTGGCCTTGGCCATCGGCGAGCCACCGGCCACCAAGGGCTATCCACCAAGCTGCTTTGCCAAGCTGCCGCAATTGGTCGAGCGCAGCGGAAACGGCTTCAACGGCATCGGCTCCATCACAGCGTTCTACACCGTGCTGTCCGAAGGCGACGATCAACAGGACCCTGTGGCCGATGCTGCTCGGGGCATTCTGGACGGGCACATCGTGCTTTCGCGCGAACTGGCGGAATCTGGTCACTACCCCGCCATTGATGTGGAGCGCTCGGTGTCTCGGGTGATGCCCAACGTGGCCACGCGCGAACACCAGGCGGCATCGCGCCGGCTTCGGCAGTTGCTTTCCCGCCTCACACGCGCCAAGGACCTTCTTCAGATCGGGGCCTACCAGCCCGGCAGCGACCCCGATCTGGATGAAGCGCTGCATCGCCGACTGGGCCTGACCAATCTGCTGCAGCAGGACATGCACGACAACGCTTCGCTGCATGACAGCCTGATGCAGATGCAGCACGCGCTGGGCTGGCCAGCCGAATTGACTCCCAAGCATGCCGGAGATCCCTCATGAGCACACAAGACCCCACCCTGCTGGCCCTGCTCAAGGAAAAGGAAGAGGGTGAGCGCGACCGCCGCAAGGCCCGCCTGATGGAACTGCGCGATCGGCTGGCACAACTGCAGGCGCAGACCGAGCAGCTCACCGCCTACCGTCGGCACTACCAAGACCATTGGCAGCTCCAATTCAAGAGCGGTGCACGCCCCCAGGTACTGCAGTGCTACCGCCAGTTCGTCGAGCGGCTCGATGCAGCGCTGGCCCAGCAGGCCCACACCGTTCGCCATGTCGGCGCACTGGTGGAACAGGCCGAACAGGAACTGCTGCAGCAGGAAATCCGCGTGGCGGCCATCGAAAAGCTGCTTCAACGGCGCGCGCAGCAGGCTGAACTGCAGCAGCGCCGACAGCAACAGCGCCACGACGATGAATGGGCCCAACGCGCGGCGCGCGCCGCCACCCCAGCCCTGGCCGCCTTCGGCTCTTGAGCCACCGAACTTCAATCGAGCACCACATGTCCAACGCAATGACCCCCCTGACCTGGGCGCCCACTGAGCCCGGTCCGACTGCCGCGTTGCAGCGGCGGGCTGCTGCGGCAAGCAAAGGCCCAAGGGGCTCCGCTCCAGAGCCCTCGGGACTGTCGTTTGATGCCTTGCTTCGGCAAGCCGCTCCCGGGTCCGAGAGGCCCGGACCAAGCGAGATTGAGCCCTCCACCATGGACACTGGAATCGAAGCCCCACAGGAATCAGCAACCGAGCGGGCATTGCCGGAATACGAGTCCGGCACGCAGGCGCTTGATTGGTCGGCGTTGGTGCCCTCATCGTTTCTGCCAGCTACGCCGCAGGCACAGCCGCCGGTGGTCAACATCCCGGGGGAGTCTTCCTCAACGGCGCCTGCCGAGGAAGCTGACCTGTTGCCGGCTGAATCCATGCGCATCAACGCATCTGCGCCTGCAGATCGGGACCTCACCCTGGCAAGCCCGGCCGTGTCAGCGGCGTACAACGCCCCTGCCGACCGCCAAGACGAAGCGCGTGAGCCCACATCCGTGTTTGCAGTCAAGGACAGCGCCACGGCACTCGCAGCGTCCATTGCAAGCCAGAACGTGCCTGAAGCCGACCAACCCGGGCGTGCATCACCTGCACCCGCTCCTGAAACCCTCAGCGCACAACCACCAGCAACTTTGGCCTCCAGCCCAGCCGTTACCGCTGCCGAGCTGGCCTCCCAGCCCTTGAACAGCACTCCTGCTGCGGGCCCCTCCCACCCAGTGCCTGAACCTTCGCTGGCTGAAGCGCAAGCCGCGCGCCCGCTGGCCGTCAATGCGGCCGCCTTTGCGCTGAGCCGCATGTCCGAGGCTCGCGGCATGGGCGCCCGCGCCACTGAAACACGCAGCGCCGAAGGGCGCCCCACTGAGGCGGTTGTCGTGCGGCAGGCCAACACCACGACCCGTCCACTGGAGGTGCCGACGGCGGAGCCTGCGCAGCGCCTTGGTCGTGGCCCCCAGGCCAAGCTTGAAGCCAATGGTTCGGCACAGAGCGTGGCCGACAGCGCCGCGTCCCTTACCGCTGCTGCACCCGCGCCTGCAGTGGGCTCCGGCTCACCGGGCCCTGCCGCGGTCGCTGCGGCTCCGCCCATCGCGGTTCCGGCCCCCCTTGTCGAACGGTTCGAATCTCCAGTGCCCCAAGGCTACACCCCCGCGCAAGTCGAAACCCCCATCACCGACCACGATTTCCCCCGCGTGTTGGGCATGAAGATCGGTCAGTGGGTCAACGATGAAGTGCAGCAGGTGTGGCTTGATGTGCATCCGGCCGATATGGGTCCGGTGGCCATCCAAATCGCGCTGGACGGACAGCAGGCGGAACTGAACTTTGGTGTGGAGTCCGCCGCCGCACGGCAAGTGATTGAAGCCAGCCTGCCTGAACTGGCTTCGGCGCTGCAGTCTGCCGGCCTGACGCTCAGTGGCGGCAGCATCTCGCAGGACATGCCCCAGTCCCGCCCAGGTGCCGACCCCGAGAACCCACGGGGTGCAGCAAGCGCATCGCGCCAGGCCGCAGCGGGCGCTACCGGCGGGGCCGACCCGGCCGACGGCTTCAGGCCAAGCCGAGCCGGCCTGGGGTTGTTGGACCTCTACGCCTGAGACGGCCGCGCAGCGTGACCGGCTTGGCAAGCCGGTGGTATCTTCGTTCCGATGTGGCTTCCTGCTGCTGCAGGCGAGCCCCGCAACCGCTATGCTTCGCTTTGAACTGAAGGGCGGAAGATGAAGATCGTCATCATCGACGACAACGAAACGAACCTGATCCTGATGGAGGCGCTGGCGCGAAGCGTGGCACCGCTGCAGCCGGTGACTTTTCTCGACCCCGAAGAAGGGTTGCGCGAGACGCTGCGCGACGGCGCCGACCTGATCGTGATCGACTACATGATGCCGGTACTCGACGGCATCCACTTCATCGAGGCCATCCGCCAGCATCGCCAGTTTGCCGATGTCCCGGTGATCATGGTCACCGCTGCCGATGAACGCAGCGTGCGCCGGCGCGCTCTAGAGGTGGGGGCCACCGACTTTCTGAGCAAGCCGGTGGACACCATCGAGATGAAGCTGCGCCTGACGAATTTGATGCGGCTGCGGCGCGCCCACAATCTGCTCAACGACCGCGCAGCGCTCTTGGCTGATGAAGTGCAGGCGGCCACCAGCGCACTGCGCGAAGCGGCACTCGAACTGGTGACGCGCCTGGCCCAGGCTGCTGAATTCCGCGACCCCGAAACGGGCGGGCACATACAGCGCATGGCGCGTTATTCGGTGGTCATCGGCAAGGCTTTGGGCATGCCGTCGAACTACCTCAATGACCTGCTCACCGCCGCCCCCCTGCACGATTTGGGCAAGGTGGGCATACCGGATGCCGTCCTGCTCAAACCCGGCAAGCTAGACCCCAGCGAACTTGATGTGATGCGCGGGCACGCGCAAATCGGCGAACAACTGTTGAGCCAGAGCCAGCATCCCCTGATTCAGATGGCCTGCGAGATTGCAGGTTCCCACCATGAGAAGTGGGATGGCAGCGGCTATCCGCGCGGCCTGCGCGGTGAAGACATTCCCCTGAGTGGGCGCATCGTGGCGGTGGCCGATGTACTGGACGCCCTCACCTCCGAGCGCCCCTACAAAAAGGCCTGGACCTTCGACGCCGCGCGCGAATTCATTGTCCGAGGCCGGGGTCAGCACTTCTGCCCGCGCTGTGTCGACGCCTTGGTGGGCTGCTGGGGCGAGGTGCTGCAGGTCTACGGCGCTTTCCCCGACTGAGCCCCGCACCGGACCGAATATGACGCTGAGGTCGTTTCAGTGCCAACTGGCACCCCATGGTCGCGCAGTCGATGACGCGGGTATCGCCACTGCAGTACAGGCGATTGCGCAACTGCGGGCCAGCCTCGTGCTGGTGTTGGCTGATGCACGCCACTTTCAGGAGGCGGCCACCGCCAACCTCGACGCTGCCTCCACCCCGTTGGGCGCCCTGCTGCGCCGTCTGTCCCAAGAGGCCCCACAGGCTGCGGTGATCGGTTGCTCCACGGCCGGCGAGATTCTGGGCGATACCGTGCTCCAGGGCACGCTGACGGTGACTGCCGTCGCCCTGGAACACACGCGTGTGCACGCCTGCACCCTCCCGCTGGACCGGATGGAAGATTCCAACGCCGTCGGGCGGTCGATGAGCCTGGCCTTGCGCCAAGCGTGTGGCCCCGACCTGCAGCAGGTGTGGGTGCTGGCCCCGGGGGTCAACATCAACGGCAGCGCATTGGTGCAAGGCATGTCCAGCGGTTTTGAGGGCACCACGGCGCCCGGGATTTCCGGCGGCCTGGCCGCTGATGGCGGCGCGTTCCAACGCACCTGGACGCTGGGGCCTGCCGGCATCAGCGACCACCATGTGGTGGCCCTGGGCTTCAGCGGCGCGCAGGTCATCAGTGGCAGCAGCGCGCAGGGCGGTTGGGAGACCTTTGGCCCTGCGCGGCGCGTCACACGCGCCCAGGGCAATCGCCTGTTCGAGATGGACCGCGAGCCCGCACTGGATGTCTACCGCCGGTATCTGGGCGAATACGCCAAGGACCTGCCTGCCTCGGGCCTGTTGTTTCCCCTGCAGATCACACAAGGCCCTGACAGCGGCCTCATCCGCACCATTCTGGGCATCGACGAAGCCCAGGGTGGCCTGGTGCTGGCTGGCGATGTGGCCACCGACTCCTATGTGAGGTTGATGCACGCCTCCACCCATCACCTGGTGGCTGCAGCCGAGCAAGCGGCCCAGCGCATGCGCCCAGGGCTGATCGAGGGCTGCCCTTCCATGGCATTGCTGGTGAGCTGCGTCGGCCGGCGCATCGTGATGGGGGACCAGACCGAGGAAGAGGTGGAGGCTGTGCGCGATGCGCTGCCGCCCAACACGCTGATCGCAGGCTTCTATTCGAACGGCGAAATTGCCGCGTGGAACTATGCAGGCGACTGCAGGCTGCACAACCAGACGATGACGATCAGTTGGTTGGCTGAAGGGCCTGGTGGGCCGCCCTCATGAACCCCTTGCTGCGTCGACAACTGCGCCGGCTTTGGAAAGCCGATGACGAGCAGGCGCTGGACCACATGTTGTCCAGGCTGTCCGGTGAGTCGAACGCCGTGCTGCGCAGCCTGCCCGAACTGTTGGAGCGCGTCGGGCAAGCCTATGATCAGTTCGACCGCGACGCTCGGCTGAAATCACGCAGCCTGGAACTGAGTTCCCAGGAACTGGGCCAAGCCAACGACCTGCTGCACACCCAACTGCTTGAGCGTGAGCTGGCGGTGCGCGCCCTGCGCGAGCTCATCGACAAGGAATCCTGCTCAGCCGTTCGCCTGACGGATGAAGGCGCTGCGCCGCCAACCAACCGCGACAGCATGGCAGAGCTTTCCCGGGCGGTGGTCGGTTTGGTGCAAGCCCTACGTGCCGAGCGCACGGATCAGGCTCAACAGTTGAGCTTCGTGGACGCCTTGTTCGAAAGCCTGCCCGTACCTGCCTTTGTGAAGGACCACCGGCTGCGTTATGTGCGAGTCAATACGGCCTACAGCAAGCTCTTCGCCCTGCAAACCGATGAAGCCCTGGGGCACACCACCGAAGAAGCCGGCTACTACATCGAAGATGCTGAGCATCAACTTCACACGCAAGAGGCCCTGCGCTCCAACCGACCGGTGGCTTTTGAAAGCTCGCTGCGCCTGCGCGATGGCCGGCTCATCGATGTGATGATCAACAAGACCGCGCTGCGGCGCGAGAACGGTGAGTTGATCGGGCTGCTGGGCACCTGCGTGGACATCACCGACCAGAAGGCTGCCGGCCGCGCCCTGCAAGCTGCCAAAGCCGCTGCGGAGACCGCCAACCGCATGAAGAGCGAGTTTCTGGCCAATATGAGCCATGAAATCCGCACGCCCATGAATGGTGTGATCGGCATGACCGAGTTGGTTCTGGCCACGCCCCTGACCGACCAGCAGCGGGAATACCTGGAACTGGTGCGCTCATCGGCAGACTCGCTCATGGCCCTCATCAACGAGATCCTGGACTTCTCCAAGATCGAGGCCGGCAAGATGACCATCGAGCGGGTGGGCATGGACCTGCAGCGCCTGCTGATGGAAATCATGCGGGCATTGGCGCCTCGCGTCAGCGATGGTCGGGTTCGCCTGGTGTTGGACATCGACCCCCATGTACCGGGCCGGCTGATTGGCGACCCGGGTCGTCTGAGGCAGGTGCTCAACAACCTGTTGAGCAACGCCCTCAAGTTCACACAGCGCGGAGAAGTGGTCACCACTGTGAGCCTGCTGTCGATGCAGGCCGACAGCGCACGACTGCGCCTGAGCGTACGCGACACCGGCATCGGCATTGCCTCCGACCAGGTTCAGCGCATCTTTGCGCCCTTCACCCAGGAAGATGCCTCCATCACCCGGCGCTTCGGCGGCACGGGATTGGGGCTCACCATCACCGAGCGCCTGGTTCGGATGATGGGCGGCACCATCGAGGTTCAAAGCGAACCGGGAAAGGGGTCGGAATTCGCAGTGGAGTTGGACATGCCCGTCGCTGGTCACCCATTGCCGCGCCTGTCCACAGCGCAGACCATGCCCGAACACCGGGTCCTGGTGGTCATGGGGCCCGGCTCGCAGCGCGACATTCTGCTGCGGGTGCTGCGCCACAGCGGTGCGCAGGCCGCAGTCGTTGCGACGCCTGAGGACGCCCGGCAAGTCGTGAGGTCGTGCCAGTCTGAAGGGCAACGCGTTCACGCCATGATCGTGTCCACCGAATTGCCGGAGCAGCGGGGGATGGATTGGGTGACCGCTTTCAACGAATTGCTGACGGAGCCGGCGCAGCAGCCCACGGCGCCAGTCGCTGCGCTGTCGCCGCGACCGGCTTTGTTGATGATTGGGCGACTGGGCACCCTGCCCGACCGCAGCATGCTGGCCGCTGCGGGCGTGGTCGGCGGCATCGTCACACCCTGCGCGCCGCGCGAAATTCATGCCATGCTGGTGCAGGCCGTGCTCGGCGAAGTGTCCACCGATGCACCGGCGGAGGCACTGCGAACGGCGCCCGGCCAAGCGGCGGCCGTGGGCACCGCAGCCCGCAGGGGCCGCGTCTTGTTGGCTGAAGACCATGAAGTCAATCAGATGCTGGGCATGGCACTGCTGCAGGGCTGGGGACATGAGGTGGAACTGGTGGTCGATGGCCGGCAAGCGGTGCAGGCCTTTGAGCGCTCACGCTTTGATGTGGTGCTGATGGACATGCAGATGCCTGAGCTCAGCGGCCTGGAAGCCACACAACTCATCCGCGAATACGAGCAGCAGCACGGCCATCAACGCACCCCCATCGTGGCACTCACCGCCAACGCCATGGAAAGCGACCGGCAGCGCTGCCTGGATGCTGGCATGGACGATCACCTGGCCAAGCCGCTGCGGGCCGGGGAGTTGCAGCGCCTGCTCGAGCGCCTGTTGCCCGATGCCTCGCCGCCTGTCCTAGACCCCGACCCTGGGCCCGACCAGGCCACCGAAACGGCGGGCTTTGATTTTGAAGCTGCGCTGGCCGAGGTCGAGCCCGAGATGGTGGCCATCATCGGCGCCACCTTCGTGCGCAATTGCCCTGTCGAGCTCGAACGCCTGCAGCAGGCATTGGCGCACTCCCGCTGGGAAGAGGCCTGCCGTACCGCCCACTCCCTCAAAGGGCTATTCTTGGGCTTCGGCGCAGCGCCACTGGCAGCCGATTCGGCCCTGCTTGAGCGGCTTTTGCAGCCTGCAGGTTCAAGCGGTCCTGGGGCCAGTGCCACTGAAGAGGCGGCAACGCTGTTGCTGAACCTGCAGGTGAACGCGCAGCCCTTCTTGGCTGCGCTGTCGCGCGCCGCCGCCCAGATGTCGTAAGTGCCAGCGGCCCTGCCACTCGGGGGGGGCCGCCACCGGACCTTGGGCCTGCGGGGCCGCAAAGACGGTCATCCGGCTCATCAAAGACAGCCCTCATTTGCGTGCTTTTCCACGCTTAATCCCACGGCCACCCCTCGAATAATCGGCGGAAACAGGTCAAGCTTGAGCAAGGCCCCAACCGTTCGAGGATCGACATGTCCACCGCCGCCACCGAGGTCACCGACGCACCCGCGCCCAAATCGAAGAAGAAGCTCTTCATCATTGTGGGCTTGGTGGTGCTGCTGCTGGGCGCGGCTGCCGTGGGCGGCTTGCTCTATATGCAGCAAAAGGCGCGCGCGCAGGCCTTGGCTGAAGAAGAGGCCGAGGAAGGCGCAGACCGCCGGGCTGACAAGGCCGAAAAGGCCAGCAAGCCTGTGGCAAAAGACGGCAAGAACCTGCCCACCTTCCTGCCCATCGAGGCCTTTACGGTCAACCTGGCCGACCGCGATGGATCGCGTTATGCCCAGGTGACCATTACGCTGGAGCTTGATGACGCCAAGACAGGAGACCTCGTCAAAGGCTATATGCCGGCCGTTCGGAACAATGTGCTGCTGCTGTTGTCAGGCAAGACCTCGCAACAATTGCTGGACGCGCAGGGCAAGGTGATGCTGGCCCGTGAAATCCATCGCGAGGTGCTGCGCCCCCTGGGCATCGAAGTGGAAGACCCGGACGAGGAAGAGGCCAGCGAGCGTGAGCGCAAGCGCCGCAAGCCCCGCCCCGCACCGGTGTACCCCGTGCGCGCCGTGCACTTCTCCAACTTCATCGTCCAGTAGCAGGGCCTGCACATGAGCCAAGCCGTCCTGTCCCAAGACGAAGTCGATGCCATCCTGCAGGGCATCACGGGCGAGAGCCAAAAGCTGGATGTCGACACCGGCAGCACGGCGGCCGACGGCACCCGCTCGTACAACCTGGCCAGCCAGGAACGCATCGTGCGTGGGCGCATGCCCACCATGGAGATCATCAACGAGCGCTTTGCCCGCAACCTGCGCGTGGGGCTGTTCAACCTGATGCGCCGCACGCCCGAAGTGGCCATCCAGGGTTTGAAGGTCGCCAAGTACAGCGCCTTCCTGCGCGAAATCATCATTCCCACCAACTTCAACATCGTCAGCATCAAGCCGCTGCGCGGCAGTGGGCTGGTGGTGGTGGACCCCACGCTGATCTTTGCGCTGATCGACACCATGTTCGGCGGCAGCGGCAAGTTCCACACCCGCATCGAGGGGCGTGATTTCAGCGCCACCGAGCAGCGCGTGATCATGCGCATGGTCGATGTGATCCTGTCCGAATACAAGAAGGCTTGGAACGGCGTGTACCCGCTGGAACTTGAATACCAGCGCTCGGAGATGCAGCCCCAATTCGCCACCATCGCCACACCCAGCGAGGTGGTGGTGTCCACCTCGTTCACGGTGGAAATCGGCGACACCAGCGGCGCGGTGCACATTTGCATTCCGTACTCCACACTGGAACCGATCCGCGATGTGCTCTACAGCACGCTGCAGGGCGACGCGGCCGAGCCCGACCGCCGTTGGGTGAAGTTGCTGACCACGCAGATCCAATCGGCCGAAGTCGACCTGGTGGCCGACTTGGCCAAGGCTCCGGCTACGGTAGAGCAACTGCTGTCGCTCAAGCCGGGCGACTTTCTGGAACTGGACCTGCTGCCACGCATCGAGGCCAAGGTCGAGGGTGTGCCGGTATTCGCCTGCCACTACGGCACCTCCAACGGCAAGTACGCCCTGAAGATCGACGAGATATTGACCGGCAACAACCTGAGCTGGCTCGGAGAAAAAAATGTCGCATGACAACACCGCCCCCATGTCCGACGACGACGCCATGGCCGCCGAGTGGGCCGCTGCACTGGCCGAGACCAAGCCATCTTCGGCCATGGCCTCCAGCGCTGCCGTTGAAGGTCATGTGCAGGCCTCTGGGCCTGCGGCCGACCCCTTTGACATGCCGCCCCCACTGCGCGAAGAACAAGTCTCGCCGGCGTCCTTCGCGAATTTTGGTCAGCCCGGTGCCGGCGCGCCCTCGCCGGTCAACGACATCAACATGATCCTGGACATCCCCGTGCAACTCACGGTGGAGCTCGGCCGCACCCGGATCCCCATCAAGCACATCCTGCAGTTGGCACAAGGCAGCGTGGTGGAACTGGAGGCACTGGCTGGAGAACCCATGGATGTGCTGGTCAACGGATTCCTCATCGCCCAGGGCGAGGTGGTGGTGGTCAACGACAAGTTCGGCATTCGCCTGACCGACATCGTCACCCCCAGCGAGCGCATGCGCCGCTTGAGCCGGGCCTGAGTCCATGGACATCGCAGCCAGCGGCGGTGGTTGGGCCGGCCTTCTCTTCTGGTTCTTCGCCATCCTCGTGCTCATACCGGGCAGCCTGTGGCTGCTCAAGCGCAGCCGCCTGGGTGGGGCCATCGGCGGGCAAGGGCCGGTGAAGGTGATCTCGCAGACGCCTCTGGGAACCGGACAGCGCCTGGTGATCGTGGAAGTGCGGCACGGTTCGGCACCACCACAGACGATGATGCTGGGCGTCACGCCGCACCAGGTGAACTTGGTGGCATTACTGCCCAGCGCAACCGGCCAGCAGTTGCAGGAGACAGTGTGAAGTCGGTTTTCCTGGCGGGCCTGCTCGCAGGCTTGTTTCTCGTCTCACCGGCTTGGGCTCAACAGGCGGCCAATCTGCCCCTGCTCGTGGGTCAGGGCAGCGGCGCGGCCAGCTACTCGGTACCTATCCAAACCCTGTTGTTCTTCACCGCGCTGGGCTTTCTGCCGGCCGTGCTGCTGCTGATGACGGGCTTCACCCGCATCGTCATTGTGCTCAGCCTCATGCGCCAGGCCCTGGGCACACAGGCTGCACCGCCCAACCAGGTGATCATTGGTCTGAGCCTGTTCCTCACCTACTTCGTCATGGCCCCCACCCTGGACAAGGTGTACGAACAGGCCTGGAAGCCTTATGCGGCCAATGAAATTCCCTTCGACCAGGCCATCGACCGCGCCCAAACACCC
>CAMCTE010000057.1 GCA_945878385.1 Azohydromonas lata NBRC 102462
GCCGTCCGTTCATTCCTGCTGATTCTGCTGGTCGCCGGTTGCGGCCAGAAGGGGCCGCTGCAACCGCCTCCAACGGTGCCACCAGTCACTTCAAAGGCCCCTACCACCCCCAGCATCGCACCCGCCCCCGCCTCCGGCCCCACGCTGCCCGTCAGCACACCCCCACGCCAACCATGATTTCATTGCCCGGAGCGCCGCATCTGGCCTACACGCAAAACCGTTTGACGCTGGACGGCATGGATCTGCAGGCCCTGGGTGCCCAGTACGGCACGCCGCTGTATGTGTATTCGGCTGCTGCCATGCGCACTGCCGCACAGGCTTACCTGCAGGCCCTGCAGGGCAGGCCCCACCTGCTGTGCTATGCGATGAAGGCCAACAGCAACCTGGCCGTGCTGCAGCTCTTCGCCCGCATGGGGCTGGGCTTCGACATCGTTTCTGGCGGCGAATTGCAGCGTGTGTTGGCCGCAGGCGGGCAAGCCGCCAAGGTCGTGTTTTCAGGCGTGGGCAAGACCCGCGCCGAAATGGTGTTGGCCTTGCACAGCGGCGTGCGCTGCTTCAATGTGGAAAGCGAGGCCGAACTGCGGGTACTGTCCGAAGTCGCAAGCCGCGAAAACCTTCCTGCCCGGGTGAGCCTGCGCGTGAACCCTGATGTGGACGCCCGCACCCACCCCTACATTTCCACAGGCCTGAAGGGCAACAAGTTTGGCGTGGCCCACGACCGCGCGTTGGCCCTTTATGCACAGGCCCGCACCCTGCCAGGCCTGCAGGTCGTGGGCATCGACTGCCACATCGGTTCGCAAATCACCGAAACCGACCCCTATCTGGATGCATTGGACCGCGTGCTCGACCTGGTTGAAGCCGTTGAGGCACAGGGCACCTCCATCCACCATCTGGACTTGGGGGGCGGCCTGGGCATCACCTACACCGACGAACAACCGCCCTCGGCGCAGGCGCTGGTTGGCGCCATGCTGCAGCGCATTGACGCGCGCGGCCACGGGCACCGCGAAATCTTTTTGGAGCCCGGCCGGTCCCTGGTGGGCAATGCCGGCGTGCTGCTCACTGAGGCGCTCTACCTCAAGCCGGCACAGGCCGATGAATTGGCCCAGGGCGGCCGCCACTTCTGCATCGTGGACGCGGCCATGAATGATCTGATGCGCCCGGCTCTGTACGAGGCCTGGATGGGTATCGTGGAATGCGTGCGGCATCCTGCGGACACGGTGGCATCGCAAACCTGGGATGTCGTGGGCCCGGTGTGCGAGTCGGGCGATTGGCTGGGCCGGGAACGGCCACTGGCGGTGCGCGCTGGCGACACCCTGGCCGTGTTGTCGGCCGGCGCCTACGGCATGACCATGGCCAGCAACTACAACACCCGCGGCCGTGCCGCGGAAGTCATGATCGACGCCGGTAGCGTCCACCTCGTGCGAGAGCGCGAAACCCCCGCGCAATTGTTCGCGGGCGAGCGGCTGATCCGCTGATCCGCTGATTGGCTGAACGCTCCGGCAGGGGCGCTCAAGCCCCCGCACGGCCCTCTTCGACCGCATGGCAAGCCACTTGCGTGCCCTGCCCGTCCACCACCCGCATCAAAGGCCGCTCGGCCGAGCAGCGCGCCTGGGCCAAGGGGCAGCGCGGATGGAAGGCGCAGCCGCTGGGAGGGTTCAGGGGGTTGGGCACCTCGCCCTGCACCGGGGTGCGGGCACGGCCGGTCATCTGGATGTCGGGAATCGCATCCAACAACATGCGCGTGTAGGGGTGCCGCGGCATGGCGAACAACTGGCGCTTGGGCGCAAGCTCCACCAGTCGCCCCAGGTACATCACGCCCACCGAATGCGCCACATGGCGCACCACCGCCAGGTTGTGCGAGATGAAGAGGTAGCTCAAGCCCCGCTCGGCCTGCAGATCCTTCATCAGGTTGAGCACCTGGGCCTGCACGCTCACATCCAAGGCCGATGTGGGTTCGTCGCACACCAGGAACTCAGAATTCGTGGCCATCGCACGGGCGATGGAAATGCGCTGGCGCTGCCCACCGGAGAACTGGTGCGGAAATTTGCCCACATCATCAGGCGACAGGCCCACCTGGCGCAGCAGGGCCGCCACGCGCTCCTGCAACTCACCCGCCCCCTGCACCAGCCTGTGCTCGCGCAAGGGCTCGCCCACGATGTCCAACACCTTCCAGCGCGGGTTCAGGCTGGCATAGGGGTCCTGAAAGATCATCTGCATGCGCCGGCGCAGCATCCGCTGCGCGGCCACTTCACGCCCGGCTGTCACGCTGTGCCCATCGAACAGCACTTCGCCGCGCGTGGGTGGGTACAGGCCCACCAACAAGCGCGCCACCGTGCTCTTGCCGCAGCCCGACTCGCCCACCAGGGCCAGGGTCTGGCCCGCTTCGATGGAAAAGCTCACGCCGTCCACCGCATGCACGAACTGCTTGGGCTTGCGCTCCACCACGCGGTTCAGCCAAGGCGCTGACACATCGAAGATCTTGGCCAGGTCCTTGACCTGCACCAAGGGATGGCCCGCCGGGCCATGACCTGGCAAGGGTGCTTGCACCACGGGCTCGTCTGCTCTTGCGTTCATGGTCGGGGCCTCAGGCATCGGCATGCACCCAGCAGGCCGCCCGCGTGGGGCCGGCGGGCATCAGTTCAGGGCGCTCGCGCCGGCAGCGCTCAGTCACTCGGCTGCAGCGCGGGTTGAAGGCACAACCGCTGGGAATTGCATTCAGACGCGGCATCGATCCGTCAATCTGCGTCAGGCGCTCGGTGTCGCCCTCCATCGAAGGGATCGAGCCCATCAGGCCCAGCGTGTAGGGGTGTGCAGGGCAATGGATCACATCCTGCACCGGCCCGATTTCCACCACGCGCCCGGCATACATCACCGCCACGCGGTCGCAGGTTTCGGCAATCACACCCATGTCGTGCGTCACCAGCATCACCGAGGCCCCATGCACCTTGCACAGCTTGCGCAGCAGGCTGATGATCTGCGCCTGGATCGACACGTCCAGCGCGGTGGTGGGCTCATCGGCCACGATCAGGCGCGGCTGGGCCGCCAGGGCCAGGGCGATCACCACCCGCTGGCGCATGCCGCCGGAAAACTGATGTGGGTAATGGTCGATGCGGGCCTCGGGGGCGGGGATGCCGGTCTCGGCCAGCAAGCGGATCGCCTTTTCGCGGGCCTGCAGTTCGCTCAAGGGCAGGTGTGCACGGATGGTTTCGATGATCTGCTGGCCCACCGTGTACAGCGGGTTCAGCGAAGTCAGCGGGTCCTGGAAGATGGCACCGATCGAGCGGCCGCGGATCTTGCGCATCTCCTCGTCGGAGAGGTTGTCGATGCGCCTGCCTTCCAGCACGATCTCCCCGCCGGCCACGCGGCCCGGGGGCTCCAGCAGGCCGATGATCGAAGCGCCGGTGAGTGACTTGCCCGCACCCGACTCACCCACCACACCCAGAATCTCTCCGGGGGCAATCGAGAAGCTCACATGGTCCAGCGCCCGCAACACGCCCTTGCGCGTGGGGAACTCGACCACGAGGTCGCGCACCTCCAGCAAAGGGCGCTCTGAGGTTTCGTCGGTCATGCTCGGCTGCATCGGTTGGCGTAGGGCTTGCGGCGGTGGGTGCGGGGCGTTGGTGTGGGCGCAGTAGCGGGCCGCGCCTCAGCGCAACCGCGGGTTCAGGGCATCGCGCAACCAATCGCCCAACAGGTTCACGCTCAGGGCAATCATCACCAGCACCGCGCCGGGGAAGATCGTGATCCACCACTCGCCGGAGAACAGGAAGTCATTGCCGATGCGAATCAGCGTCCCCAGTGACGGCGATGTAGGCGGCACGCCCACGCCCAGAAAGGACAGCGTGGCCTCGGTGAGGATGGCCGTGGCCACCTGAATGGTGGCCAGCACCAGCACCGGACCCATCACATTGGGCATGACATGGCTGAACATGATGCGCCAGGGCGCCACGCCCACCACGCGCGCGGCCTGCACGTATTCCTTGTTGCGCTCCACCAAGGTAGAGCCGCGCACCGTACGCGCATATTGCACCCAGCCCGACATGGAAATCGCCAGGATCAGCACCGCGAAGGCCAAGGTGTCATGGGCATTTGGAAACAGTGCACGCCCCACGCCGTCAATCAGCAGCGCCACGAGGATGGAGGGAAAGCTCAGCATCACATCGCAGGTGCGCATGATCAACGCGTCCACGCGCCCACCCACGAACCCCGACAGCAGGCCCAGGCTCACGCCAATGACCACCGACAGCAGCACCGAAGCCAAGCCCACCAGCAGCGAAATGCGCGCGCCGTACATCAGGGCCGAAAGGATGTCGCGGCCCTGGTCGTCGGTGCCCAACAAGTAGCGCGGTTGGCCCTCGGGCGACCACGCCGGCGGCAAGCGCGCATCACTCAAGTCCAGCGCGGCCAAATCGAAAGGGTCAAATGGTGCCACCCAGGGTGCAAACAGCGCGCAAAACGCGCACAGCAAAGCCACCAAGGCCGCCACCACGGCCACCGGCGAGGTGCGGAAACTGAACCACACATCGCCCTCGAAAAATCGTTGCACTCGGCCGCTCATGTCAGTGCCCTCCGCCCGACTGCTCGACACGCAAACGCGGATCCACCGCGAAGTACAGCAGGTCCACCGCCAGGTTGATGGACACGAAGATCAGCGAGATCAGGCACAGGTAGGCCGCCATCACCGGCACGTCGGCGAATTGCACGGCCTGGATGAACAGCAGCCCCATGCCCGGCCACTGGAACACCGTCTCGGTGATGATGGCAAAGGCGATGAGTGAACCCAGTTGCAACCCGGTGATGGTGATCACCGGCACCAGGGTGTTCTTCAGCGCATGGCCGAAATACACCGCCCGTTGCGAAAGCCCGCGCGCCCGAGCGAACTTGATGTAATCGGTGCGCAGCACTTCCAGCATCTCTGAGCGCACCAGGCGCATGATCAGGGTGAGCTGAAACACGCTCAGGGTGACCGCCGGCAGGATCAGGTGCCGCCAACCGTCTACCGTCAACAGGCCGGTGGTCCAGCCACCCAGATCGATCACATCACCGCGCCCGAAACTTGGCAGCCACTTGAGCACCACGGCAAACACCAGAATGAGCAGGATGCCAATGAGGAAGGTGGGCAGCGACACGCCCAGCAACGAAAAACCCATCAGCAGTTGCGACAGCACATTGCCCCGCTTGAGCGCCGCATACACCCCCATGGGAATGCCCACGGCCAGCGCAATCACGGCCGCCAGCAAAGACAACTCCAGCGTGGCGGGCAAGCGCTCAGCAATCAGTTCGGACACCTTGCGCCCCTGGCGCAGGCTCAACCCGAAATCCCCCTGCACCGCATTGCCCACAAAGGCTGCAAACTGCACCGGAAACGGTTGGTCCAAGCCCAGGTCGGTGCGCAGGCGGTCCTTCTGCTCCTGCGTGGCGTCCTGGCCCAGCATGTTGAGCACCGGGTCGCCTACATACTGGAACAGCATGAAGGCGATGAAGCCTACGGTGAGCAGCACCAGCGAAGCTTGAAACAGGCGGCGAAGGATGAAGACGAACATATGAAAATGAAAAACCCCGCCGCATCGCTGCGGCGGGGCCGGATGTTAGCCTGAGCCGAAGGGTTTCAGCTCACGCGGGCATCAGAAGATGTGGACAGCGCCCAGACCGATGGAGGTCTGGTTCTTGCCGGCCACACCGCCTGCAGCCGACCACACCGGCGACACGGTCACGCCCGTGGTGGGGTTGTCAGCCATACCGACCTGCAGGTAGGTGAAAGTGCGGGGGCTGAGGATGTAGCGGCCCTGCAGGTTCGTCAGCGTGGTCTTGCCCGTGTTGGTCAAGCCGCTGTCAAACTGCGAGAAGGACGCGCCCACCATCATCTGCTTGCTCAGCGAGTAGGAACCGGCCAGTTGGATCAGGTCGAACTTGTGGGTGAAGGCACCGGCGGCGCTCTTGGCCTCGTTCTTCACATAGTTCAGTGCCACGGAAGCAGGGCCGAAGTTGCCCTTCACGCCCAACAGCGTGGTTTCCTTGTCACCACCAGCGTCGTTGGCGGAAGCGCCGGCGGTGCCGCCTGCTTCGCGCTGCTGGAAGGCGCCACGCAGCTCAATGCCACCGGGCAGGGGGGCCGTGACGCTCAGTGCCGTCATCACGCCCTTGCTGTCGCCGCCGGCCACGTTGCCAAAGCCACGCTGAATTTGCACAGTTGCCGGGCCCAGCTTGGGAGCCGTGTAGGTCACCGCGTTCTTCGTGAAGAAGTCAGCGAAGTTGCCAGCAGCGGAGGTGGTCACGAACACGGAGTTCGAAGTCATCACCTGGGCGCCGGCCCAAGCGGCGATCAGGGGGTTCAGGCGAAGACCCAGGGTCACTTCACCAAAGCCACCAGCCACACCCACGTTGGCGGCACGGCGGAAAACGCCTGCGGCGCTGGTGTTGCCGCTGGTCACCGACACATCACCTTCGATGTTGAACACGCCACGCATGCCACCACCCAGGTTCTCAGAACCGCGCATGCCCCAGATGGAGGTGGCCACGGTGCTGTCGCCCAGAGCCGTCAGGCTTTGGCCCGCTGCGTTGGCCTTGTCCACGTTCACCACGGCGCCATCCAGGCGGCCGTACAGGGTCACCGACGATGCCGGAGCAGCGTGGCCAGCGGCGAAAGCGGAACCGGCGGTGGCCAGGACGGCCAAAGCGACGAGAGTTTTCTTCATGGGATCGTTCTCCTGGTTAGAAAAATTCGGACCCTGGCAGCCCTCATGCGCCAGCAGGGCACTCCCCGAACGGGAGACTTGTCACATTTCATCAGGCAAACCGCCCTTCGACTAGACCGGGGTATTCAGAATGCCTGATTATGTTGCTCGGTTACAACGACTACACAGCGGCCCGACCGCGGCAGGCGCCATGATGCTCAACATGTCTACCCGATCCCTCAACCGTCTGGACCATTGGCTGGCTGCAGCCGACCAGGCCCTGCGAACCCTGTCGGGCGCCGTCACAGCGTCCCGCCCTGCGCCAAGGCCCGCGTCTGCGGCACACCCCAGCTTGGCTGAACCGGGAGCCATCAGTCGGGAGCACACGCCCGCCAATGGCGCGCTCACCGAAGAGCAACGCCAGCAATCGGCTGCACTGATGCGGGTCAACCATGTGGGCGAGGTGTGCGCACAGGCCCTGTACCAGGCGCAGGCGATGACGGCCCGAACGCCCGAACTGCGGGATCAAATGCTGCATGCGGCGCAGGAGGAACTCGACCACCTGGCCTGGACGCACCAGCGTCTGAAGCAACTCAACGACCGACCCAGCCTGCTCAATCCCCTGTGGTACGCGGGCGCTTTCGCCATCGGCTTGGCTGCAGGCCGCGCCGGAGACGCGGTCAGCCTGGGTTTCGTCGTGGAAACCGAGCGTCAGGTCGAAGAGCACCTGGCCGGGCACCTGGACCGTCTGCCCCAGCAGGATCTGGCCTCGCGGGCCATCGTTGAGCAGATGCGCCAGGACGAAGCCCGCCATGGCCGGCAGGCCCGTGAGGCCGGCGCCGCAACCTTGCCATCCCCCGTACAGGCCGTGATGCGCGCGGCGGCCAAAGTGATGACGGGCACCGCGCACCGCATCTAAGCCCCACCCGCAGCGCGACGGGCGCTGCCCACAATGGACTTCGCGGTGCGTTCCCGTTGCGGGTCGGGCGCAACCTAGCCCTCCACAACCTCGTGGCTCACCTCCACCACGGCCGTCTTGCCCAGCATGATCGTGGCCGAGCAGTACTTTTCGTGCGACATCGCAATGGCACGCTCCACGGCAGCCGGTGGCAAATTCCGCCCGGTCACCACAAAGTGCATGCCGATGCGGGTGAACACCTTGGGGTCTTGCTCGGCCCGTTCAGCCGAAAGTTTGACCCGGCAGCCGCGCACATCGTGCCGGCCTCGCTTGAGAATCAGCACCACATCGTAGGCCGTGCACCCCCCGGCACCGGCCAACAGCAGCTCCATCGGCCGAGGCGCCAGATTGCGCCCTCCACCATCCGGGGCGCCATCCATGTTCACCAGGTGGCCGCTGCCGGTTTCGGCCGCGAAGGCCATGCCACTGGCACTCAGCCAATCCACTGTGCATTCCATGCGAATGATTCCTCGTCCGTTTCGTTGAAAAAGGCCTGCCTTGAGGGGGTCGATTCACCCCAAGTTTGTTGCGGCGCAGCATGCCCGATGCTAGACTACATCCACGCAAGCCAAGAGGGCATGACACCCACCCGCTTCTGGCTTCACCGATTGTCTCCTCCACCTCCAAAACGGTGGTTCAGGCCCGAGGTTCACGCCTCGGGCCTTTTTTCATCCCCGTGCCCGACAATTGCGGCACGATGCCCCATAAACCCGACTACCTCAAGCGCATCCTCACCGCCCGCGTGTACGACGTGGCGGTGGAATCCGCCCTCGAGACCGCGCGCAACCTGTCGCAGCGGCTGAACAACCAGGTGCTGCTCAAGCGTGAAGACCAACAACCCGTCTTCAGTTTCAAGTTGCGCGGCGCCTACAACAAGATGGCCCACCTCACGCCCGAGCAATTGGCGCGCGGCGTCATCTGCGCGTCGGCTGGCAACCACGCGCAGGGCGTGGCCCTGAGCGCCCGCAAACTGGGCACGCAGGCGCTGATCGTGATGCCGGTGACCACGCCCAAGGTGAAGATCGAGGCCGTGGCAGCGCTGGGCGGCACGGTCGTGCTGCAGGGCGAAAGTTACTCCGATGCCTACCAGCACGCTCTGCAACTGCAGGCTGAACGCGACCTGGTGTTTGTGCACCCGTTTGACGACCCCGATGTGATTGCCGGACAGGGAACGATCGGCATGGAGATCCTGCGACAGCATCAGGGCCCCATCGAAGCGGTGTTTGTGGCCATTGGCGGCGGGGGCCTCATCTCCGGCGTGGCCAGCTACCTCAAGGCGGTGCGCCCGGAGATCAAAGTCATCGGCGTGCAGACGCACGACTCCGACGCCATGCACCGCTCGGTTCAGGCCGGGCAGCGGGTGCAGTTGCCCGATGTGGGCCTGTTCTCAGACGGCACAGCCGTCAAGCTCGTGGGCGAAGAAACCTTCCGCATCACGCGCGAACTGGTGGATGACTATGTGCTGGTGGACACCGACGAAGTGTGTGCGGCCATCAAAGATGTCTTCCAAGACACCCGCAGCGTGATGGAGCCCGCCGGCGCGCTGGGTGTGGCGGCCATGAAGCAGTACGCGGCCCGCCACGGGCTGCAGGGCAAAACGCTGGTGGCCATCACCTGCGGCGCCAACATGAACTTCGACCGCCTGCGCTTTGTGGCCGAGCGGGCCGAATTCGGCGAACAGCGCGAAGCCCTGTTCGCCGTCACCATCCCCGAGCGGCCGGGCTCATTCAAGGCCTTCTGCGAATTGGTGGGCCCGCGCAGCGTGACCGAGTTCAACTACCGCATGTCCGATGCCGATGCAGCCCATGTGTTTGTGGGGCTGAGCATCCACAAGCGTGACGAAGCCGCCCAAATCGCGCATCAGTTCCAGCAGCAGGGCTTCCCCACTGTGGACCTCACCGATGACGAGTTGGCCAAGGAACATGCCCGCCATCTCGTGGGGGGGCGCGCGGCCATGGCGCGCGATGAGCGGCTGTTGCGCTTCATCTTCCCGGAGCGGCCAGGCGCCTTGTTGAAGTTCCTGTCTTCAATGAACCCGGAGTGGAACATCTCGTTGTTCCACTACCGCAACCAGGGTGCCGATTACGGCAGGGTGCTGGTGGGCCTGCAGATTCCGGCCGGCCAGGAAGACGCCCTGCAGCGCTTCCTGCGCGACCTGGCCTACCCCTGGGTGGACGAATCGGAGAACCCGGTGTACCGGCTGTTTCTGCGCTGAACAGGGCCGTGCGCTCTTCTTCGATCGGCTTGCGCAGCGTCAACAGCCTGTGCAACCTGGGCAGCCCTCAAGACGGCGCAGGCGGCGCAAAGCCGGCGGGCACACCGGTGGCCGGCGGTGGCAGCAGGGGTGCCTGCAAAGTGAGCGAGGGTGGCGCGCCCGGAACGCCAATCTTGACCGTGTGCGCCGAGACCTCCATCACCACGCGCGCACCATCCACCACTTCACCCGGCCGAAATGCACGGGCGGGCTTGCCGTCAATCGACAGCAGCGCCACGCCCTGATTGCCCTGGGCCTTCAACGGGCCGGCCACCCCCAAGAGACGAAAGCGAGAGGCATCGGCGGCCACAGGCGCTGCAGCAGGCCCAGCCGGCGAGCGGGTCAGCAGGGGCGACCAATCCGCAGGCGGCACCGCCGTATCCATTGCCACCGTCACCGCCGCACCCACGGCAGGCGTGGCGGCCGGCTTGACCCAAGGCATGATCCAAGCCACGGCGGTGGCACCCACCACCAACCACAGCGCAAAAGTGACGAATCTGATCCACATGGCCTGCGTATCATAGGCGTGCCCGGTCAGACTCCCACCGACGCACCCCTCATCTGCACGCCCAACATGAACCGCATTGCCCATTCCGCACGCCGGCCCCATCGGCTGGTCTCGATGAATTCGATCCACTCACCCGCGGCCCGGCACAAGCCCCGCAGCGGTTTTACGCTGATCGAACTGATGGTGGTGCTGGTGATCATCGGCGTGTTGGCGGCCCTGGTGGTGCCCAATGTGCTGGACCGTGCAGACGATGCCCGCGTCACCGCCGCGCGCACCGATGTGAACAACCTCACGCAGGCGCTGAAGCTCTACAAGCTTGACAACCTGCGCTATCCCACCACCGAGCAAGGCCTGCAGGCGCTGGTCGCCAAGCCCAGCACTGGGCCGCAACCGCTGAACTGGAAGCCCTACCTGGACAAACTGCCTCAAGACCCTTGGGGCCAGCCCTACCAGTACCTCAACCCGGGCCTGAAGGGCGAGGTGGATGTCTTCAGCTTCGGTGCAGACAACAAGTCCGGCGGCACGGGGCGCGATGCCGACATCGGCTCCTGGCAGTAAATGGCCGCGTCGGGCCCGCAGCACTGCGGGCTTCACGCTGCTGGAACTGCTCATCGTCATCACCGTGATCGCTTTGAGCACAGGTCTGTCCATCCTGGCGCTGCGCGATTCTTCGAGCACCCGGCTTGAACAGGAAGCGGCTCGGCTGTCCGCCTTGCTCGAAGCCGCGCGCGTGGAGTCGCGCACCAGCGGGCGCATGATCACCTGGCGGCCAGCGGGATCCGCCGGGATGCAGGCCTCCACCTCAGGCAATGCGTCGCAGCGGCGCGATTTCCTTTTCGAACCCCCGGTACTGCCTCAGGCCGACACCGACGCGGCCCGCACCGGCGCCGGCGCTTCAGATCCCTGGCCCAGCCGCTGGTTGAACGAAGACACGGTGGCCGAAGTCATCGGGGCACCACGCTTGGTGTTGGGGCCCGAACCCATCATCCCGGCGCAGCGTGTGCGGTTGCGCCTGGGTGAGCGCCAGTTGATGCTGGTCACCGATGGCCTGGCCGCCTTCGAAGTGGAGGGCTCGCGCTGATGCGCCGGATGCCGATCCCCCGTCTGCGACACCGAGCCCGCCGTGGCTTCACCCTGGTGGAGGTGCTGGTGGCGCTGGCCATCCTGGCGGTCACCCTGGGCGCAGGTGTGAAAGCGTCGGGTGCGCTGGTGCTCAATGCGCAACGGCAGCTTCAAGTCTCAGCGGCCCAGTGGTGCGCCGACAACCACCTCACCGAACTCAAGCTGACACGTGCCTTTCCGGGCGCCGGTCAAAGCGAATTCAATTGTGAGCAGCTTGGTGTGCGCTATCGCGGCAGCGTGCGCACGCAAAACACGCCCAACCCCAACTTCCGCCGCGTGGATGTTCAAGTGTTCAGCGAGGAAGGCTACGGCCTGCTGACTGTCTCCACGGTGCTGTCGCGCTTCTAGGTGTGCGCATGAAGTCCCAGCGCAGGTCGGCCCCACAGCAGGGTTTCACTTTGGTGGAAGTGCTGGTGGCGCTCGTGGTGATGTCCATCCTGGCCGGGCTGTCCTGGCAGGCCGTGGACGGCATGGTGCGTACCCGGACGGCGGTTGAAGAACAGAACCGCCGGGTGGTGGTCATGGGCACCGCCCTGGCCCAATGGGAGCAGGACCTGCAGGGCCTGCTGACGGACGGCCCCATGCCCGCTGCGCACTTCGACGGCGCCCGCTTGAGGCTCACACGCCGGGTACCCGAGGGGGTGCAGTTGGTGGTGTGGTCCTTGCGCCAGGGAGTGTGGCAGCGATGGGCCGCTGCGCCCACGGCCCTGGAGTCGCAGTTGGCCCAATCTTGGGCACAGGTGCCGCAGATGCAGGGCCGCGAGCCCGGGCATGTGACCTTGGCCGAGGGCGTCACCGGCTGGCAACTCTATTTTTTCCGCGGCAACGCCTGGACCAATGCACAGTCTGCCGGGGACCTGGTGACCGGTGGCGTGGCCGCTTCCCAGGGTGTGGCTGCGGGGCGGGCCCTACCCAACCGCGAACGCTTGCCACAGGGCATACGACTGGTGATGACCCTGCAGGGCCCCTCAGGCAGCGGCACGCTCACCCGTGATGTGCTGGTACCCGGGGGCCAACCG
>CAMCTE010000058.1 GCA_945878385.1 Azohydromonas lata NBRC 102462
CATCCCAGTCTTCGTCCTTCAGGCGCATGGCCAGCATGTCGCGGGTGATGCCGGCGTTGTTGACCAGGAAGTGCAGGGCGCCGTGGGCCTTGACGATGCCGTCTGTGGCGGCTTCGCGTGCAGCGCCGTCGGTCACATTCAGGCAGATGCCTTGCCCACCGTGGGCCTGCAGGGCCTGGGTGATGGAGGCCGCACCGGCTTCGGTGGTGGCCGTACCCACGACCTTCACACCGCGCGAGGCGAGTTCCAGCGCGATGGCGCGGCCAATGCCGCGGGTGGCGCCGGTGACCAGGGCGACCTGGCCTTCCCAGGTGGGGGTTGCGTCACTCATGATGTCAGGCCAACAGTTCCTTGGTTTGCTGCAGCGAGGCCGGGTCCAACAGGGTGGCCGACTGCAATTCCGCATCAATGCGCTTGACCATGCCAGAGAGCACCTTGCCCGGGCCGCACTCGATGATGTGGTGCAGGCCGCGGGCCTTGAGCGCCCCGATCACTTCGGTCCAGCGCACCGGACCGAAGGCCTGACGGTACAGCGCGTCCTTGATTTCGGCCACCCCCTCAGGGGCGGCCACATCGATGTTGTTGACCACCGCGATGGTGGGGCTCTGAAGGGCGACCCCCTCCAGCGCAGCCTTCAGTCGCTCGGCGGCCGGCTTCATCAGGCTGGAATGGAAAGGAGCAGAGACCGCCAGCGGCAGCGCACGCTTGGCGCCCTTGGCCTTGAGCAGTTCACAAGCGGCGTCGACACCGGCCTTGGTGCCGGCAATCACGATCTGCTTGGGGTCGTTGAAATTGGCGGCTTCCACCACTTCACCGCTCGAAGCCGCGGCTTCACGACAACCTTCGACCACGGCGGCGGCCTCCAACCCCAGGATGGCGGCCATGGCACCCACACCGACCGGCACGGCTTCCTGCATGGCCTGAGCGCGCAGGCGCACCAAGGGCACGGCCTGCGACAGCGTCAAGGCGCCCGCGGCCACCAGCGCCGAGTATTCACCCAGGGAATGCCCGGCCACGGCCTGCGGTGCATCACCGCCCTCGGCGCGCCAAGCGCGGTAGCAGGCAATGGCCGCGGTGAGCATCACCGGTTGGGTGTTGGCGGTGAGGTCCAGTTGTTCCTTGGGGCCGACCTTGATGAGCGCGCCGATGTCTTCCTTCAGAGCCTCGGAGGCTTCGGCCAGGGTGGCGGCCACCGCAGGGTGGTCGCCCCAGGCGTCGAGCATGCCCACGGACTGGGAGCCCTGGCCCGGAAATACGAAAGCAAAGGGTTTCATGGTTCAGTAGACAAGGTACACCGCACCCCAGGTGAAGCCGCCGCCCACGCCCTCGAGCATGAGGCGGTGGCCGCGCTGGATGCGGCCGTCGCGCACGGCGGTGTCGAGTGCCAGCGGAATGGAAGCCGCGCTGGTGTTGCCGTGCTGGTCGACTGTGACGATCACGCGGTCTTCACCGAGCTTCAACTTGCGCGCGGTGCTTTGCATGATGCGGATGTTGGCCTGATGCGGAATCAGGAAATCGATGTCGGCCTCGGTGGCGCCGGCCTTGCCCAAGGCCGCACGGGCGGCTTCTTCCAGCACCTTCACCGCCATCTTGAAGACGGCCTGACCATCCATCTTGAGGGTGGGGTCGCCCAGTACCTGGCCTCGGTTGACAGTGCCCGGCGTGCACAGGATGCCCACATGGCGGCCGTCGGCGTGAAGGTCGGTTGCCAGGATGCCGGGCGCCTCAGACGCCTCCAGCACCACGGCGCCGGCACCGTCGCCGAACAGGACGCAGGTCGTGCGGTCGTTGAAATCAAGAATTCGAGAGAACACTTCTGCGCCGATGACCAGCGCACGCTGCGCGGTGCCGGTGCGAATGAGCGAATCGGCCACCGTGAGGGCGTATACGAAGCCCGAGCACACGGCCTGCACGTCGAAGGCAGGTGCCCCGTGGGTGATGCCCAACTTGCCTTGCAGGATGGCCGCGGTGGAGGGAAACACCATATCGGGCGTGGAGGTGGCCACGATCAACAGGTCGATGTCCTGCGGGCCCACGCCGGCGGCTTCCATGGCGCGGCGGGCGGCCTGTTCGGCCAGGTCGCTGCAGGCCACGCCGTCGTCGGCGAAATGGCGCGCGCGGATGCCGGTGCGCTCGACGATCCAGTCGTCGGAAGTTTCAATGCCCTGCTGCGCAAGTTGTGCAGCCAGGTCGGCGTTGCTCAACCGCTTGGGGGGCAGGTAACTGCCGGTGCCGGCAATGCGGCTGGTGCGCGGTGCGTGGGCGTTCATGTCAGGCGGGGAAGGTGCCGGCAATACCCTGCTGCACGCGTTCGAGCAGGCGGTTGCGGGCGGCATCATGCGCGCGGCGCAGGGCGTGTTCAAAGGCGTAGGCGTCGGCCGAGCCGTGGCTCTTGAAGACCAGGCCGCGCAGGCCCAGCAGGGCCGCGCCGTTGTAGCGGCGGTGGTCCACGCGGCGTTTGAAATGCCGCAGCACCGGCAGGGCAACTAGCGCGGCCAGCTTGCTGTAGGCGTTGCGGGTGAATTCCTGTTTGATGAACTGCGACAGCATGGAGGCCAAGCCCTCGGAGGTCTTGAGCAGCACATTGCCGACGAAGCCGTCGCACACCACCACATCGGTGGTGCCTTTGAAGATGTCGTTGCCTTCGACGTTGCCGACAAAGTTCAGGTGCCCGCTGGCGTGCGCCGCGCGCAGCCGCTCACCGGCTTCCTTGATGACCTCGCTGCCCTTGATGGCCTCTTCGCCGATGTTGAGCAGGCCGACGGTGGGCTGGGCCTTGCCCTGCGTGGCGGTCACCAGGGCGCTGCCCATCAGGGCGAACTGCAGCAGGTGTTCTGCGGTGCAATCGACATTGGCGCCGAGGTCGAGCACGGTGGTGTAGCCGTCGGTTTGCGTGGGCATGACGGTGGCGATGGCCGGGCGGTCGATACCGTCCAGCGTCTTCAACACATAGCGGGCTACAGCCATCAGGGCGCCGGTGTTGCCTGCAGACACGCAGGCATGCGCGGCCGCAGCCTGCGGGCTGCCGTCGTCTTCGGTGCCGGACTTCACTTGGGCAATGGCCACCCGCATCGACGAATCGCGCTTCTTGCGCAGCGCCACTTCCACGGGGTCGTCCATCGTGACCACCTCGGTGGCCACGACGCAGCAGGTGCGCGGCCACGTCCGCGCTTCGGAAAGCGCGGCTTCTGTGCCCACGAGGATCAGTTCGGCCTGGGGATAACGGTCCAGGAAGGACCTGCAGGCTGCAAGGGTGACCGACGGACCGTGGTCACCCCCCATGATGTCCACCGAAAGGCGGACGGTGTCCAGCGGTTGCGCGCTCGACACTGGTCAGTTCACTCTTGCGAGCGGAACGGACAAAGCCTCAGGCGTCAGCCTTGGTCTTGAGGACCTTGCGGCCGCGGTAGAAACCGGTGGGGCTGATGTGGTGGCGCAGATGCACCTCGCCCGTGGTGGGCTCGATGGCCGTGCCCGGGGTGCCCAGGGCGTTGTGCGAACGGTGCATGCCGCGCTTGGAGGGCGACTTCTTGTTTTGTTGAACGGCCATGATTGCTCCTGGAGAACCGTCTGGGGCCCTTGTTGCAACCGCCGGATGCAGCGGTTGGAGCAAGTAACGCCCCGGTTCGGATGCGTGATTGATCGAAATGACGCCCAGCGGAACAAAGTGACCCGCTTGGCGAAAAGCCTTCCATTGTAGCGCAAGCAGGCGGTGCCCGCGCACGGGACGGTCAGTGCGGGCGCTTCAGTTGGGCCAGAACGGCAAAGGGATTGTCGCCCTTGGTGGCTTCCGTTGACGGTTCAGGCGCAGCCTGCGCGCCACTGCCCGGGGCCATCAGAGGCTGCGGGCAGGTGTCGTGCCGGGGCACCAGCGGCAAGGCCAGCAACAACTCGTCTTCTGCCAGTTCCAGCAGGTTCAAAGATTTCGTCAGCACCAGCACATCGGCATCATCGCGCTCGGCGTCCCAGGCTTCGGCCTGGGCCTCGGTGGCGGCGAACAAAAAATCGCGTTGAAGGGCCAGGGGTATGGCCACCGGTTGCAGGCAGCGCTGGCAAGTGCGGTGCACCACGGCGTCCAGCTTCAGGTGCAGCCACAGCTCGGGCGCACCGCCTCGAACCGGCCGGCGTTCTGCGTGGGCTTGCCACTGCAGCGAGGCCGCCGCATCTGGTACGGGTTCACCTGGCTCCGCAAGGCGGAGCAACTGCTGCAGCGGTGCCGAGCCCTGGGCCTTTTCACTGCGGTCGGCCAGTGCGGCCACATCCAGGCGCAAGGGATTCAATGGTTTGGTGGATGAACTGGCCGCCATGGTCAAAGGAGTGTAGCCCTGAGGGAGAATTCAGCGATGACTGCGGCACTGATCCTGGCCTCCACATCGCGCTACCGGCGCGAACTGCTGCAACGCCTGCAGTTGCCCTTCGAGGTGGAGGCGCCCGGCGTGGACGAGACACCCCTGGCCGGCGAAACACCAGCGGCTTTGGCTCAACGCCTGGCCTTGGCCAAGGCACACGCCGTGGCGCTGCGGCATCCGGGGGCGGTGGTCATCGGCTCTGACCAGGTGGCAGACCTGGACGGGCAGGCCATCGGCAAGCCCCACACCCACGAGCGCGCGGTGCAGCAGTTGCGCAGCATGAGCGGGCGCAGCGTGGTGTTTCAGACGGCCGTGGCGGTGGTGCGACTGGATGCCGGTGTGGCCGAAGTGCGGCTGAGCCCGGTGGTGGTTCGTTTTCGTGATCTGGGCGAATTGGAAATCGAGACCTACCTGCGGCGCGAGCAGCCCTACGATTGCGCGGGCAGCGCCAAGAGCGAAGGGCTGGGGATCACCTTGCTGCGCAGCGTGGAGTCACATGATCCGACTGCCCTGATTGGGCTGCCGCTGACCACGGTGTGCGAACTGATGCGCGCCGCCGGAATGGACCCGCTGACGGGCAGCCATCGCTGACATGGCCAAGCTGCTGCTGATACCCAATACCCTGGACCTGGGCTGCGACCCCGTGGCCTTGGACGAGGTGCTGCCGCGCGGCGTGATGGTTCAAGCGGCGCGATTGGAGTATTGGGTGGCCGAGGACGCCAAGACGGCGCGCGCCTTCCTCAAACGCGTGTCCCAATCAGAGCCTTTGGCTCGACCCCTCCAGGAACTCCACATCCGGGAACTGCCGCGACCGGCCAAGGGAGGGCGCGCTGCACCTGGCCGTTCCGAATGGGAGGAACTGTTGCAGCCCTTGGCGCAGGGCCATGACATGGGGTTGATTTCAGAAGCCGGCCTTCCGGCAGTGGCCGACCCCGGCAGTGTCCTGGTGGCACAGGCCCATGCAATGGGCGCCACGGTGATGCCGCTGTCAGGGCCGAATTCGATGGTGCTGGCCCTGGCCGCCAGCGGGCTGCAGGGGCAGAGCTTTGCCTTCGTGGGTTACCTGCCCCAAGATGCCGCCGCCCGCGCGGTGCGGCTGCGCGAGTTGCAGACGCGCTCGCGCCGAGAAGGGCAAACCCAACTGCTGATCGAAACACCCTACCGCAACGCTGCGGTGATGGCGGCGCTGTTGGAGCACCTGGACCCGCAGACCCGGCTGAGTGTGGCTTGTGGCGTCACCCTGCCCCAGGGATGGTGCCGAACTGCACGGGTTGAGCAGTGGCGACGCGCCGTACCCGCTTTTGACAAGGGTGTGCCGGCAGTGTTCGCATTCCTGGCTTGAATTCGATGACTGCGAATTTCGCCTTGTTCTACGCGGGGGACGCCTACTCCACCGAGCAGAAGATCATGGGCCGGCAAAGCGCCGGCAAGTCGTTCCTCAGGGGCTTGGCGTTGGCGAACCCCCGCGCACCGATGTACGGCGTGGGTACCTCTCCATCGGGAGCACAAGGCCTGCAGCGGCAGTTGGCCCAATCGGGGCACCAAGGCGCGGTCCATTGGAGTGTGCTGCCCGACTTCAATGCGGCCGCCTCTTGCGGCGCCCTGTACTTCCCGGGCCCGCCCACGCGCGATTTGGCTGCTGCGCGCAATCGGCTCAACCCCGGCGCGTTCGGCCTCATGGGCCTGACCCACACCGTGGCATCCAAAGGTGCCACCGATGCCATCGCCGACCTGGTGCTGCCGCCATTCAAACCCTGGGACGCGCTGATCTGCACCTCCACGGCCGCGCACGCGTTTGTGACCCTGCTGCAGGAGGACATGCGGCATTACTGGGCCGAGCACACGGGGGCCACGCGGTTCAACCCGGTACTCACGCCCATCATTCCCCTGGGCATCAACACGGCCGACTTTCATGTGAGCCGGGATGTTGGCGCAGAGAACGGCACCGCATCGGGCCATGCGGCCAGTCAAGCGGTGGCACGCAGCGCCATGGCACTCGGTGAGGCCGATGTGGCCTTCCTGTTTGCAGGGCGCCTGACCTTTCATGCCAAGGCCAACCCCGCGCCGGTGTACCAAGCCCTTCAGGCCTTGGCGGCGACGGCACCGCGTCAGCTCGTGTGCATCGAGGCCGGCGTGTACCCGAATGAGGCCATTGCACAGTCCTACCAGGCCGCACAGCGCGCCTTGGCGCCCGATGTGCGCTTCGTTTGGGTCGATGGTGCCGATGAGGCTGCCTACCGGCAGGCCTGGACCGCTGCCGATGTGTTCCTTTCCCTGTCCGACAACATCCAGGAAACCTTCGGCCTGACGCCGGTGGAGGCCATGGCCGCCGGATTGCCCGTGGTGGTGTCCGACTGGAACGGCTACAAGGACACGGTGCGACATGGCGTGGACGGTTTTCGTATCCCCAGCGCGGCGCCGCCGCCCTGCACAGGCACCGATTTGGCGCTGGCGCACGCGCTGGACCTTGACAACTACGACTTCTACATCGGCCGCACCAGCCTGGCCGTGGTGGTGGACCCGCGCGAATTGCGCCTGGCCTTGAACGCACTGATAGAGGACCCTTTGCTGCGCAGGCGCATGGGCCAAGCCGGCGCCGTACGGGCGCGCGAGCAGTTCGACTGGCAGGTGGTTCTGCCCCAGTACGACACGCTGGCCCAGGAGATGGCGGCCATCAGGGAGCGGGCTGATCAGAACGCCGAGCGGGCATCGTCATGGCCGCCGCGCGAGGACCCCTTCCGCCGGTTTGCCCACTTCCCGAGCGCCACATTGCAAGGGGCATGGGCGGTGGCGCTGGAGCCCCAGGCCCTGCCGCGGCTGCAGACACTGTCCGGCCTGCACATGAGCCGCTATGGGCTGCATGAGACGCTGCTGCCGCCTGCCCACCTGCAACAGTTGGTGGATGTGCTGGCCGCACACGGGCCAATGACGGCAGCGGCGTTGCTGAGCACGGCGCGCTTGAATACGGCGCCGGGCATCAGGGCGCTGATGTGGCTTTGGAAGTTTGCCGTGGTGAGGGTGCAGGGGCCTGCAGGCCCGCCCCACTCTTGAGCAGGCTCAGGCCTTGGCGGCAGACCCACCCAACAAGGCGGCAACCTGGCGGCGCGGCTTGATGTTGCGGCTCAGACCGGCTGCGGGCTTGGCCGCCGGCGCTTCGGTTTCCCAAGAAGGCTTGTGGTCGGCGGCTGCCGGCTGATAGGGCTGATCGAAGAAGGGATCGGCGGCCCGGCTGATTGCCCGGGACGGACGCTCGGTTCGGCGTTCGGATTCCCGTTCACCACCTGTGGATGCGGCACGCGTGTCGCTGCGCCGATCGTCGTCATCGCGCTCATAGCGGCGCCGACGGGGCCGGTCATCTTCGAGTTCGAAAGGCTCGAGGTCGATCTTCTTCTTGATGAGCTTTTCAATTTCAGTGGCCAGGCGAGTGTCGTCCCGCGTGACCAGGGTGACCGCAATACCGGAGGCCCCGGCGCGACCGGTGCGGCCGATGCGGTGCACATAGTCTTCTGCATTGAAGGGCACATCGAAATTGAAGACAGCCGGCAGGTCGGCAATGTCAAGGCCCCGTGCAGCCACATCGGTGGCCACCAGCAAGTCGACTTCACCCGCCTTGAAGGCGGCCAGTGACTTCAGGCGTTCATCCTGCGACTTGTCGCCGTGAAGTGCGGCCGTGCGCAGGCCATCGCGCTCGAATGAGCGGGCCAGCCGGGCCACACCCAACTTGGAATTGCCGAAGACGATGGCTTGGGTAATGGCGCGGTCTCGCAGGATCTGGCGGATCACGCCGCGCTTGTCGTCTTCTGCCACGCTGTAGAAATGCTGCTCCACCGTGGAGGCCGTGGCATTGGGCCGGGCCACTTCCACCAGCAGCGGGTTCTGCAGATAGCTGGAGGCCAGCTTCTTGATTTCAGGGCTGAATGTGGCCGAGAACAACAGGGTCTGGCGCTGGCGCGGCAGATAACTGAGGATGCGCTGCAGGTCGGGCAGGAAGCCGATGTCGAGCATGCGGTCGGCTTCGTCGAGCACCACATACTCGACTTGATTGAGGGCGCAGTTTTTGGCCTCAATGTGGTCGAGCAGGCGGCCGGGCGTGGCAATCAGCACCTCCACGCCCTTCTTGAGTTCGGCCGTCTGGGGCTTCATGTCGATGCCGCCGAACACCACTGCGCTGCGCAGTTGCGTGTGCTTGGCATAGGCCTTCACGTTGGCCGCCACTTGGTCGGCCAGTTCCCGCGTGGGGGCCAGTACCAGGGCGCGCACCGGATGGCGTGCGGGCGACATGCTCGCGTTCTCGTGCTTGAGCATGCGCTGCAGCAGGGGGATGGAGAAAGCGGCTGTTTTGCCCGTACCGGTTTGCGCCGCCCCCATCACATCGCGCCCTTCCAAGACGATGGGGATCGCCTTGGCCTGGATGGGCGTCATGGTGGCGTAGCCTTGATCGGCCACGGCTCGCAGGAGTTTGGCGTCCAGCGGGAGGGTGTCGAAGCGGGCGGGAGCCGCGGGTGCTTCGGCTGCAGAGGGCGCGTTTTGTGAGCCCGGCGCTTGGGCTGAAGGATCGGTCATCAAGCGTTGATTATCGCCGGAAGGCTGGATCAGCGGAAACTCTTGTGTTGGGGGCCCCCGCAACGGCGACAATCTGGAGTTTTTGCACTTGGTGAAAAATGGAGTCTGACCCCATTTTTTTTGAAACAACATGATTCTGGTTACGGGCGGCGCCGGCTTCATCGGCAGCAATTTCGTGCTCGACTGGCGTGCGGCGCACCCGGACGAGGCGGTGGTGAACCTGGATGCCCTGACCTACGCCGGCAACCGGGAAAATCTGGAGGCATTGCGCGCAGACGTGGGGCATGTACTCGTGCACGGCGACATCACCGACCGTGCCTTGGTGGACCGGCTGTTGGCCGAACACCGACCGCGCGCGCTGGTGCACTTTGCGGCGGAAAGCCATGTGGACCGTTCCATCCACGGCCCCGGCGCGTTCATGAAGACCAACATCGATGGCACCTTCACCTTGCTGGAAGCCGCCCGTGGTTACTGGGGCGCACTGGACGAGCCGTCGAAGGCCGCCTTTCGATTTCTGCATGTGAGCACGGATGAGGTGTATGGCTCGCTGGGCCCGCAAGATGCACCCTTCGCGGAAACCCACCCCTACGAGCCCAACAGCCCCTACAGCGCCAGCAAGGCCGCCAGCGACCATCTGGTGCGCGCCTGGCACCACACCTATGGGCTGCCGGTGCTGACCACGAATTGCAGCAACAACTACGGGCCCTTCCATTTCCCGGAGAAGCTGATTCCGCTGATGATCGTGAACGCCTTGGCGGGCAAAGCGCTGCCGGTGTATGGCGACGGCATGCAGGTGCGCGACTGGCTGTATGTGAAAGACCACTGCAGTGCCATCCGCGCCGTGTTGGCCGGCGGGCGGCTGGGCGAGACCTACAACATTGGTGGTTGGAACGAAAAACCCAATATCGAGATCGTGCACACCGTATGCGCGCTGCTCGACGAATTGCGGCCGAGCGCTGAGGGGTCGTACACGCGGCTGATCACCCATGTGAAGGACCGCCCGGGCCACGACCGCCGCTATGCAATTGATGCGCGCAAGATCGAACGCGAACTGGGTTGGCGGCCTGCCGAAACTTTCGAGACCGGTATCCGCAAAACGGTGCAGTGGTACCTGCAAAACCCTGACTGGGTGCAGCGGGTGCAAAGCGGTGCGTACCGCGATTGGGTACAGCAGCAGTACGCGGCATGAAGATCCTGTTGCTGGGCAAGAGCGGCCAACTGGGCTGGGAACTGCAGCGCGCCCTGGCGCCGCTGGGTGAGGTGTGGGCACCGGGGCGCGCGGAACGCGGCGACCTGAGCCAGATCGGCGACCTGACCGACATGGCCTACGAGAGCGGTGCGCAGGTGATTGTGAATGCCGCGGCCTACACCGCGGTGGACAAGGCCGAGGAAGCGACCGAGCAGGAACGCTGCATGGACATCAACGCCGGCGCACCGGCGGCGTTGGCCATGGTGGCGCGCGAAACAGGCGCCCTGCTGGTGCACTACAGCAGCGACTATGTGTTCGACGGCAGTGGCGACACGCCGCGCGACGAAGAGGACAGCCCCGGTGCAGAAAGCCTGTACGGCGAAAGTAAAGCCGCCGGGGATTTCGCGGTGCAGACCAGCGGCTGTGCGCACCTGATTCTGCGCACCAGCTGGGTGTACGGCGCGCGCGGCGGCAACTTCGCCAAGACCATGCTGCGCCTGGCGCAGGAGCGCGAAGAAATCAAGGTGGTGGCCGATCAGATTGGCGCGCCCACGGGTGCGGAATTGCTGGCCGATGTCAGCGCCCACATGATTCGACACACGCTGGTGAACCCTGCACTGGCGGGCCTGTACAACCTGGTGGCTGCGGGTGAAACCAGTTGGCACGGCTATGCGCAACATGTGATTGAGCGCGCGCGTGCGGCCGGACTGCCCATTCGCGTGACACCGGGCGCGGTGCGGGCGATTCCCACGAGCGACTACCCCACCCCGGCCGTGCGGCCGCTGAATTCACGCCTGTCCACGGACAAGGTGCGGCAGTCCTTCGGCCTGACGCTGCCGCACTGGACGGTGGGCGTGGACCGCATGTTGGATGAGGTGCTGGCGCGTTGAACGCCCGGCCTTGGCACTGACCTACACCAGAACAAGACGCGCGATGAACCTTATGCAATCGACCACGCCGCGCCGCGGCATCATTCTGGCCGGCGGATCGGGCACCCGACTGCACCCGGCCACGCTGGCCATGAGCAAGCAGTTGCTGCCGGTGTACGACAAGCCGATGGTGTACTACCCACTGAGCACGCTGATGCTGGCGGGCATCCGCGACATCCTGGTGATCAGCACCCCGCAAGACACGCCGCGCTTCCAACATCTGTTGGGCGATGGTTCCAATTGGGGCCTGAACCTGCAGTACTGCGTGCAACCCAGCCCGGACGGCTTGGCACAGGCCTTCATCCTGGGCAAACAGTTCGTGGGCGGCAAACCCAGCGCCCTGGTGCTGGGCGACAACATCTTCTACGGCCACGACTTCGCGCAACTTTTGCACCGTGCGAATGACCGGACCGCTGGCGCCTCCGTGTTTGCCTACCATGTGCACGACCCCGAGCGCTACGGCGTGGTCGCCTTCGACCAGGACAAGCGCGCGCTGTCGATTGAGGAAAAACCGAAGGCTCCCAAGAGCAACTATGCAGTCACCGGCCTGTACTTCTACGACGAGCAGGTGTGCGACATCGCCGCAGCCATCAAGCCCAGCGCGCGTGGCGAGCTGGAGATCACCGAGGTGAATGCCCAGTATCTGCGGCAAGAACAGCTGAATGTGGAGATCATGGGCCGTGGCTACGCATGGCTGGACACCGGCACCCACGACAGCCTGATGGAAGCAGGTCAGTTCATCGCCACCCTGGAAAAGCGGCAGGGCCTGAAGGTGGCCTGCATCGAGGAAATCGCCTTCCGCCAAGGGTGGATCACCGCCGTACAACTGGAAGCGCAGGCCCAACCGATGCTGAAGAACGGTTACGGCCAGTACCTGATGAAGGTGCTGCGCGAGACGGTGTACTGAGCCGATGAAGTTCATCCCCACCGAACTGCCTGGCGTGGTGATCGTGGAGCCGGCCGTATTCGGCGACGAACGCGGTTGGTTCTACGAGAGCTTCAGCGAACCGAAGTTCCACACGGGCTTGCGGGAACTGGGCCTGCCCACGCCGCGCCCCTTCGTGCAGGACAACCACTCGCGCTCGGCCGCCGGTGTGTTGCGGGGCTTGCATTACCAGGTGGCACCACAACCCCAGGGCAAGCTGGTGCGGGTGGTGCGCGGGCGGGTGTGGGATGTGGCGGTGGACATTCGCCCCGGCAGCGCCACCTTTGGCCGCTGGGTCGGAGTGGAGTTGAGCGCAGCCAACCACCGCCAACTGTGGATTCCCGAAGGTTTTGCCCACGGCTTCCTGAGCCTGGAAGAAGGCACCGAGTTCCTCTACAAGACCACCGATGTGTACGCCAAGGACTGCGAGCGGGCGATTCGGTGGGACGACCCGCAGTTGGGCATCAAATGGCCGCTGGAAGGGTTGACGCCCTCGTTGGCGGCCAAGGATGCGGCCGCGCCCGCGCTTGCGTTCACGCAACACTCTTGAGGCGGGCGGGCCGACATATCGCCCAAA
>CAMCTE010000059.1 GCA_945878385.1 Azohydromonas lata NBRC 102462
CTGCGCCAGGGCGTGGAAGTTGTTCCACAGGCCTACCACGGTGCGCGGTTCGCAGGGCGGCAAGAGGGCCACATCGGCCAGCGCCACTTGCTCACCCGTGGGCGCGTGTTCACCGAACAGTTCACCGCGGTGCACGCGGATCACCTCACCTTCGAGCAGACCAAAACCGACCTGCCCCGCATGGGCATAGCGCAACCATTTCATCGAAAGATCCTTGAGCGTGGAGCGCTCGACTTCAGCGCGAAGTGGGACCCTTGCGCGCCGGGCGCAGGGATGCGGTACTGCGTTTGGAAGCCACCTTGTCGCCACCCACGCCGGGCCGCGGCGGCAAACCGGTGTGTTGGGTGAGCACCCGCCCCTGAGTCACCGGCGAGGTCTTCACACCGGTGGGCGTGCTGTTCTTGCGTCGGGCACTCTGGTAGCTGCCATCGGTTTGCGGCTGCCAGGTGGGGATGAGGTGGTGCTTGCCGTTGCCGATCAGGTCGGCACGGCCCATGGCCTTGAGCGCATCGCGCAGCAAAGGCCAGTTGTTGGCATCGTGGTAGCGCAGGAAGGCCTTGTGCAGCCGGCGGCGCTTCTCCCCGCGCACGATGTCCACCTTCTCCGCGCGCTGTTCGTCGCGCGTGATGCCCTTCAAGGGATTGAGGAAGGTGTGGTACATCGCCGTGGCGGTGGCCATGGGGCTGGGGTAGAAGGTCTGCACCTGGTCGGCGCGGAATCCGTTCTTCTTCAGCCACAGCGCCAAGTTCATCATGTCTTCATCGGTGGTGCCGGGGTGGGCGGCGATGAAGTAGGGAATCAGGAACTGCTGCTTGCCCGCTTCGGCGCTGAACTTGTCGAAGAGTTCCTTGAAGCGGTCGTAGGTGCCCATGCCGGGCTTCATCATCTTGGACAGCGGGCCGCCTTCGGTGTGCTCGGGGGCGATCTTCAAGTAGCCGCCCACATGGTGGGTGACCAGTTCCTTCACATACTCAGGCGACTCCACCGCCAGGTCGTAGCGCAGGCCCGAGCCGATGAGTATCTTCTTCACACCCTTGAGCGTGCGGGCGCGGCGGTACAGCTTGATGAGCGGGCCGTGGTCGGTGTTGAGGTTCGGGCAGATGCCGGGGTACACGCAGGAAGGCTTGCGGCAGGCGGCCTCGATTTCAGGGCTCTTGCAGCCGATGCGGTACATGTTGGCCGTGGGGCCGCCGAGGTCGCTCACCACCCCGGTGAAGCCCTTGACCTTGTCGCGGATGTCCTCGATCTCGCGGATGATGGAATCTTCGCTGCGGCTTTGGATGATGCGGCCTTCGTGCTCGGTGATGGAGCAGAAGGTGCAGCCGCCGAAGCAGCCGCGCATGATGTTCACACTGAAGCGGATCATCTCCCACGCGGGAATCTTGGTGCCGTGGTCGAGGCTGCCGTTTTCATCGGCGTAGATGGGGTGCGGGCTGCGCGCATAGGGCAGATCGAACACATGGTCCATCTCGGCCGTCGTCAGCGGAATGGGCGGCGGGTTGATCCACACCTCGCGCGCGGTATGCCCTTCGCCGTGGCGCTGCACCAAAGCGCGCGCATTGCCGGGGTTGGTTTCCAGGTGCAGGACGCGGCTGGCGTGGGCATACAGCGTGGCATCGCTCTTCACCCGCTCGTAAGCCGGCAGGCGAATCACGGTCTTGTCGCGCGGGGTGACCAGGGCGCGGCTGTCCTGCTTGATCAGGGGGCGGCGAACGAGCCGGATGGGTTGTTCACTTGGCGCGGCGGAAGGTACCTGAGGAGCTGAGGCTGAGACCGTCGGTGTTGCTGCAGAGCCCGCACCATCCGCGGCCTGGCAAGTCTCCCCATTGGCCTGCGCGTTCTCCTCCATCCCCAGGTAGGGGTTGAGCAGCGCATCCACCTTGCCGGGGCGGTCCACCTCGGTGGAATCAATTTCGAACCAGCCGTGCAGGTCGGGGTCGTCGGGCTTGCGCATGAAGGCCGTGCCGCGCACATCGGTGATGGACTCGATGGGCTGCTTGCGCGCCAGGCGGTGGGTGATCTCCACGATGGCGCGCTCGGCATTGCCGTACAGCAGCAGGTCGGCCTTGCTGTCGATCAGCACCGAGCGGCGCACCTTGTCCTGCCAGTAGTCGTAGTGAGCGATGCGGCGCAGGCTGGCCTCGATGCCGCCGATGATGACCGGCACCTCTTTGTACGCTTCTTTGCACCGCTGCGTATACACGAGCGTGGCGCGGTCGGGCCGCTTGCCGGCCGCGCCGCCGGGTGTGTAGGCGTCGTCGTTGCGCACCTTGCGATCAGCCGTGTAGTGGTTGATCATCGAATCCATATTGCCCGCGGCCACACCGAAGTAAAGGTTGGGGCGGCCCAGGGCCTTGAAGGACTCGGCGCTGTTCCAGTCGGGCTGCGCGATGATGCCTACCCGGAAGCCCTGTGCCTCAAGCGTGCGGCCGATGACGGCCATGCCGAAGCTCGGGTGGTCGACATAGGCGTCGCCCGTGACGATGATGATGTCGCAAGAATCCCAACCGAGCATGTCCATCTCGGCCCGGCTCATGGGCAGGAAGGGCGCGGTGCCGAAGCGCTTGGCCCAGTAAGGGCGATAGGCCGTGAGGGCCTTGGGCGCGTTCGCGGCTTTCGCGGCCGGCTTGGCCGGGCGCAGTGGGGTGTCGAGTAGGGTGGAGCTCATGGTGAGGCGGCTAACCCTCTATTGTCCGTGTTTGGACGCCACATGGCCGAATTCGGCATGGGAATAATCCCTTGACGCCGCAGGGTCGGCCACTTCCAGAGGACACCGGGGCGGTGCTTGCTCAGGCCTCTTCGCCCAGAAAGCCCCCGCTCTGGTGCGACCACAGCCGGGCATACAGGCCCTGCCGCGCGAGCAGTTCGGCATGGGTGCCCTCTTCCACCACGCGGCCCTGGTCCAGCACGATGAGCCGGTCCATCGCCGCAATCGTGGACAGACGGTGCGCAATGGCCACCACCGTCTTGCCTTCCATCAGCCGGTACAGGCTGTCCTGGATGGCCACTTCCACTTCAGAGTCCAAGGCGCTGGTGGCTTCGTCCAGCAGCAGGATGGGCGCGTCTTTCAACATGACGCGGGCAATCGCAATGCGCTGACGCTGACCACCGGAGAGCTTCACGCCCCGCTCGCCCACATGGGCGTCGTAGCCGATGCGGCCCTTCGGATCGGTCAAGCCCTGGATGAACTCATGGGCCTGCGCGCGTCGCGCCGCGGCGATCATGGGCTCATCACCCGCGTCAGGGCGGCCATACAGGATGTTCTCGCGCACCGAACGGTGCAGCAGCGAGGTGTCCTGCGTCACCATGCCGATCTGCGCGCGAAGGCTGTCTTGCGTGACGCGTCGGATGTCCTGCCCGTCGATGAGCACCTGCCCACTGCGCACATCGTAGAACCGCAGCAGCAGGTTCACGATGGTGCTTTTACCCGCACCCGAACGGCCCACCAAGCCGATCTTCTCCCCTGGCCGAATGGTCAGACGCAACTTCTCCAGCACCAAAGGCGAATCCGGCCCGGCTCCGTAGGAGAAGTCCACATCACGGAACTCCACTTCCCCGCGACCCACCTGAAGCGGTTTCGCTTCGTCAGCGTCCACCACCGTGGGCGCGCGGCTGAGCGTGGTGATGCCGTCCTGCACCGTACCGATATGCTCAAACAGGGCGGCAAACTCCCACATGATCCAGTGAGAAATGCCGTTCAGGCGCAGCGCCATGGCCGTGGCCGCGGCCACCGCGCCCACGCCCACCTGGCCCTGCGTCCACAACCACACAGTCACGCCAGCGGTACTGCCGATCAGGGCCATGCTCAGCACATGGTTGGTGATTTCCACCCCCGTGATCAAGCGCATCTGCGCATGCACCGACCCCATGAATTCCTGCATCGCGCTCTTCGCAAATGAGGCCTCGCGCTTGCCGTGGCTGAAGAGCTTGACGGTGGCGATATTGGTGTAAGCGTCGGTGATGCGCCCCACCATCAAGGAGCGCGCATCGGCCTGTTCCTTGGCCACCTTGCCCAAGCGCGGCACGAACCACACCAAGGCCAGGATGTACAGGCTGAGCCAACCCAGGAAGGGCACCAGCACCCAGGCATCGAAGGAGCCCACGACCACGACCATCGTGATGAAGTAGATGCCCACGAAGACCAGGATGTCGGCCACGATCATCCAGGTGTCGCGCACCGCCAAGGCGGTTTGCATCACTTTGGTGGCCACGCGCCCCGCGAATTCATCTTGGTAGAAGGCCAGGCTTTGGCCCAGCATGTGCCGGTGAAATACCCAGCGCAGCCGCATCGGGAAGTTGCCCGACAGGGCCTGGTGCTTGATCAGGGTCTGCAGCAACACCAGCACCGGGCTGGCCAAAAGGATTCCCCCCAGCAGCAGCATGTTCGAGCGCTGCTGGTCCCAGAGTTCGGCCACCGGGGTCTGGGTGAGCCAATCCACCACATTGCCCAGCATCGCGAACAACAGGGCCTCGAACACGCCGATGCCGGCGGTGCACAAGGTCATGCCCAAGATCAGCGGCCGCAGGCCTTCCGTGGCCGCCCACAGGAAGGCCGCGAAGGCGCGCGGTGGTGTGGCGGGCTCTCCCGGCGGGTAGGGGTCGACCCGCTGCTCGAAAAAGGAGAACATCAGGCGATCAGCGCATCAATCAGAGCTTGAACTCCAGGCCCACGCGCAGGTTCACCGGCGTGCGCTCAACAAAGCGGCCCGCCTCACGCGTCGCTTCAGTGACCACCACGCTACCCGTGGCGTAATCGCGCACGATGAAATTGCTGGCCGTCAGGCGCAGCAGCGTGTTCGGGTTCAAGTTCACGGTGGCGTATGCATCCCACACGCGCTTGAGACCCACCTCGCGGAACTGCGTCTCGCTGATGCGCGTTTCATAGCCGGGCGTGAGGTTCACGCTGCTGCCGATGTTCAGCGGCAGGCCCGGCACGCGGTAGTCGCCTCCAAGGTTCAGGGTTCCGCGGGGTTGCTCGTCCAGTCGTGCGTTCGGGCCGGGCACACCATCGACCTTCGAGTTGAAGATGCTCAGGTTGCTGCGCACATCCACGCGCGGTGCACTGGCGATGAAGTCGGTCAGGCGAAACTTGGCTTCCAGTTCGATGCCCTGGGTGTAGGCACCGCCCACATTCTGCGGGCGCGATACCCAGCGGGGGACCGTGGACCAGGGCACGCTTTCCAGCGCGGTGACATTGCGGATGTAGTCCTTGATTTCGCGATGGAAGACATTGGCGCTGATGATGCCGCCGTTGCTGAGGTAGCGCTCGATGGCCACATCGATACCGGTGGCCAACTCGGGCCGCAGGTTGGGGTTGCCGGCGCGGTCGGCCTGGGTGGCCGAATTGGGGCCGGGTGCAGGCAGCCGCGTGTTCAGCGAAGGCCGCGAGATCAGGTTCTGCAGCGTGGGCGACTTGTAGCTGCGCGTGAGGCTCACGCGAATCTGGTCGCGCCCCTTGGGGTCGAACTTCCACACGGTATGGGCCAGCGGGGTCCACACGCTGCTGCGGTTGCGGCTGGTACCCAGGCCACTGTCGCCTTCGGTGGTGATGCCTTCCCAGCGCAGGCCGGCATAGGCCGACCACTGCGGGCTGAAGCTCCACTCGTCTTGCGCATAGGCGGCCAAGCGCTGCGAGCGGGCCGACACATTTTCGCCAAATTCAGCCAGCAGGGGCACGCCGTTTTGCAGCGTGGTGCGGTTCTCGTCTCGGCGGTTCTGCTCCACCTCGAAACCACCGACGAGGCTGTGTTGGTTCTCCAGCAGACGCGAAGCCTTGAAGTTCAGCGAGGCCCCGCGGTCGGTGATGGCCGCATCGTCGTCGAGCACCCGCAAAGGCGTGCTCGAGAAAGTGCCGAACTCGCGCCGCAGGTTCTCGTTGTCGAAGCGGTTGCGGTTGGCGCTGGCACGCCACTCGGTGCGCGTGTCGCCAAAGCGCAGGTTCAAATTGGCGCCCACACGGGCCAACTCGAATACCCCGCTGCCCAGGGAATCGCTGAAGGCGTAGGGAATGGGGGTGCTGCCGATGGGTTGGGTGAGCGTGCTGGTGCGCTCAGTGGTGCCAGTGGACCGGATGAACATGGGCATGATGAGGGCGGAGTCGCCCGTCTCGCCGCGCCACTGCAGACGCCCATTCACATTGAAGCCCTCGCGCTTGCCAAGGACACGGGCGGTTTCTTCCTGGGCCAGCAACGTGCGCCCCGTCACCAAATCGGTGGATTGCGTTTGAGCGAAGTTGCGGTCGTCGGTGTCGCGCTTGAAGGCGGTGGCGGTGAGGTTGTAAATCCAACGATCGCCGATGGTGTCGTTGCGGGTCCAGGAGATGCCCGGTTGCCACTGGCCACGCTCGTAGCCCAGGCCCAGGCGCACATCATTGAGGCGGCGGCGAAAGCCTTCTCGCATCACGATGTTGATGGTGCCACCAATGGCGCGGGCGCCGGTCTCCGCGGTGGGCGCACGCAGGATTTCAATCCGCTCGATCTGGTCGGGTGCCACATTCTCGAGCGAGAAGCCCGGCGGCACGCGCTCGCCGTCCATCAGAATCTGGGTGTAGCCGGCACCCAATCCGCGCATCCGCGGAGGGCCACCGCGGCCCGGGGCGCCGGGCATGGTGATTCCAGGCAGGCGGCGCAGGATTTCCAGGGTGTTGGAGTCGCCGAACTGCTCCAGTTCCTGCCGCCCGATCACGATCTTGGATGCGGTGGCGTTGCGCCTCTCCTGTTGATCGGAGGGCCGTCCACTGGTCACATCCACCCGCTGCGTGCTGCCGGGAGCTGAAGGCGCGGCGGCACCGCGATTGCCGCCGGAGGATGAGGTGCTGCCTTGTCCGGCCGCTGCCGAGCCGGTACCGGCGGGGTTGGGTGGCACATCGGGGGCGCCGGCCGGCGTGTTGTTGGTCTGGGCGTGCAGCGACAGACTCAGGGACAACAGGCTCGCGCACAGGGCGATGGCCTTCAGAGGCGAAGGAATCATGGTCATGGATCTGGCCCCAGCCGGTGGGCGGAGCGGTTGGAGGATGCCTGGACGCGCATCGCTTGAGATGGCACGGCGGCGGCAAACGGGACTGGGTCGGTCAACCCTTCGGGCAGGTGCTCGACTCCCGCACCATCCCACATTGTGAACGAGCCGAGGATGAGCAGTTTGCGCACGCCCAATGACCCCATGCGTCTGAACCTTCGCGGGGCGGGGCCTCGGCCATCGCAAGGCAGAATTCACCGGCGCAGGCCGACGGCATGGAAAAAACCGGCCGCCAGGGGGGGCGGCAGCCCCGGCCTCGACCCCAGGCCTTGCGTCTCACGATCACGCCCTTGACCGACCCCGCGCCCACCGCACTGAACTACCAACCGCCTGGCGGCCTGCCACCGTTGGTCTTCCTGGACGAGCACCTGGCCGTGGCGTGCAAACCCTCGGGGCTGTTGTCGGTGCCGGGCCGCCTGCCGCAACACCGCGACAGCGCCTTTGTTCGCCTGCAAGCTGAACTCGGCCCCCTGTGGGTGGTGCACCGCCTGGACATGGACACTTCGGGGCTGATTGCTTTTGCCCGAAGCCGAGAAGCTGCCGCCCACCTGGGCCGTCAGTTCGAGCGCCGCACTGTGGCCAAGCGTTACGAGGCTCGGGTTTGGGGTCAACCGCCGTCGGATGAGGGCGTCATCGACTTGCCCTTGCGACTGGACTGGCCCCACCGACCGCGGCAATTGGTGGATGCGCGCTTGGGCAAGCCCTCGCTCACGCGCTATGCCTGCTTGGAGCGCCAGGCCCTGAGCTCACGCCTGCTGCTCTTGCCCGTGACGGGACGCTCACACCAGTTGCGGGTGCACCTGAGCGCCATCGGGCTGCCGATTTTGGGAGACCGCTTCTATGGTTTGGAAGCGGTCGACAGCGCGTCCCCCAGCGAAGCCCCAGTGGCCCTACTTCACCCAGCCGACCGGCTGATGCTGCACGCCCGCGATCTGAGCCTGCAGCATCCGGCCCAAGGGCAGGCGCTGCACTGGTCGGTACCGGCCGAGTTCTAACCACGGCACAGCGGCGGCCTCGTGCGCGGGCGGTCCCAGACCAGCGCCCCTTCAAGCCATGCGCTGCGCCGCCAGCGCCGCGCCCTGCGCCAGTGCACGCAACTTGGCCTCGGCCACCTCCCGGCTCATGGGCGCCATGCCGCAGTTGGTGCAGGCAATCAAGCGGTGACGCGGCACGAACTGCAGGGCCTTGCCGATGGTCTCGGCCACTTCCTCAGGCGTCTCCACTTGGTCGCTGGCCACATCGATCACGCCCACCATCACTTCCTTGCCCTTGAGCAGGGCCATCAGTTCGGGCGGCACATGGGAATGGAAGCACTCCAGGCTGACCTGGTGGATGGAACTGGCCGCCAGCGCCGGGAACACAGCCTCGTACTGGCGCCACTCGTGGCCCAGGCCCTTCTTCCAGTCGATGTTCGCCTGGATGCCGTAGCCGTAGCAGATGTGCACGGCCGTCTTGCAGGTCAGTCCCTGCACCGCGCGCTCCAGCGCCTGCACGCCCCACTCAGCGGCCTCGGCCATGTAGACATTGAAGGCAGGTTCGTCGAACTGCACGATGTCCACGCCGTCGGCCTGCAGCGCCAGGGCTTCCTGGTTGAGCAGTTCGGCAAAGGCCATGGCCATCTTCACGCGGTCGCCGTAGAAGCGGTCGGCCACGGTGTCGACGATGGTCATGGGCCCGGGCAGCGTGAACTTGATCTGCTTGCGGGTGTTGGCACGAAGGAAGCGGGCTTCGGCTTCATGCACGCGGCCCTTCAGGCGCAGTGGCGCCACCACCTGCGGCACCATGGCCTTGTAGCGGTCGTTGCGGATGCCCATCTCGACCTTTTGATCAAAGTCGATGCCCTCAACCTGCTCCAGAAAGCCGTGCACGAAGTGTTGACGCGACTGTTCGCCGTCGCCAATCACATCAAGCCCTGCGTCTTCCTGGGCCTTGATCCACAAGCGAGTGGCGTCCAGCTTGGCCTGGGCCAGTTCTTCACCCTGCGAACGCCATTGCGGCCACAGCTTGTTGGTTTCGGCCAACCAAGAAGGCTTGGGCAGGCTACCGGCGATTGCAGTTCGGAACATGTTCGTCTCCCGTGGTGGTCAAGTCAGCAGTAAGCCGAGGGCGCCGAACTGCACCACCCTCGTCCATGAGAACGCGGGCTCAGGCGCTCTCGGGTATGAGGCCCCGGTCGCGCAGCATGGGCTCCACCCGTGCATCGCGCCCGCGGAACTCGCGGTAGGTTCGGCCCGGCTCTACCCGATTGCCGGCGGAATAGATGCAGCGCAGCAGCCGTTGGGCCGTGTTCGCATCAAAGATGTCGCCGGCCTCCTGGAAGGCTTCGAAGGCGTCGCAGTCCAGCACCTCTGCCCAAAGGTACACGTAATACCCTGCAGCGTACGACGAACCTGAAAACAGATGCTGGAAGTGGGTGTAACGGTGGTTCAGCCCCACCCCGGCCGGCAGACCGAAACGCTGCAGCACCTCGGCCTCGAAGGCCACGGCGTCCTTTGGCAGTTCGGCCGCCCCCAAGCCGTGCACCGCCATGTCGGTCAGGGCGCTGGCGGTGTAGCGCACCGTTTCATACCCCTGCCCGAAGTTGCGCGCAGCCTGCAGCTTTTCGATCAAAGCGGGCGAAATGGGCTCGCCCGTGAGCACATGGCGGGCGTGCTCCTGCAACACCTGCGGCTGACCCATCCAATGCTCGAACAATTGCGAAGGCAGTTCCACAAAGTCGCGCAGCACCTGCGTGCCGGACAAACGCTCGAACCGGACATCCGATAAGAGGCCGTGCAGGCCATGACCGAATTCATGGAACAGGGTGCGCACATCGTCAAAGCTCAAGAGCGTGGGCTGCCCCTCGGGCGCCTTGGCGAAGTTGTTGTTGTTGACGATGATGGGCAAGGTGCGGCCCAGGCCTCGTCCCTCGCCACGGTCGGGCAGGCCCGACTGCATGCGGTAGGCGCTCATCCACGCACCGCTGCGCTTGGTAGGGCGTGCAAAGTTGTCGTGCAGAAACAGACCCACAGGCGAACCCTCCTCGCGCGTGACCTCATAGCCCATCACATCGGGGTGGTACAGCACCAGGTCGGGTCGGTGCTTGAAGTGGACGCCGAACAGGCGGCGCGCGCAATCGAAGGCGGCCTGCACCATGCGGTCCAGCGAGAAATACGGCTTGACCTGCGCATCGTCGATGGCATAGGTGCTCTGGCGAACCTTCTCGGCCCAATAGCGCCAGTCCCAAGCCTCGATGGGGCCCGATTGGCCCAAGGTGGCCTTGAGCGACTGCAACTGCGCGCGTTCGGCCTCCACTGCCGGCAGGGCACGCTGCCAGACATTTTCAAGCAACTCCATCACCGCCGATTGGCGCTGTGCCATGGTGTCTTCCAGGGAGAAGTCGGCATAGCAACGGTGGCCGTGCAGGGCGGCCTGCTCGGCGCGCAAGGCCAGGATTTCCAGCACGATGGTCCGGTTGTCCGTCTCGCCCGCATGCTCGCCGCGCGAGGTCCAGGCACGCCATGCCTGCTCGCGCAGGTCACGCCGTTCGCTGAAGGTGAGGAAGGGCACGATGAGCGAGCGCGAGAGCGTGATCACATGACCCTGAAGCCCTCGCACACGGGCTGCATCGGCCGCCGCGTCGCGCAAGAAGCCCGGCAACCCGGCCAAGTCCTGCTCGCCCTGCAAGGCCAGGGTGTAGGTCGACTCATCAGCCAGCACATTCTGGCCAAACTGCGTGTGCAAGTCGGCCAAGCGCTCCATCACCTGCGCGTACCGCTGCTGGGCCGCTCTCTGCAGGCGAGCACCGGCGCGCACGAAGTCCAGGTGCACGCGTTCGAGCAGGCGCAAGGACTCGCCATCCAAGCCCAGGCCGGCCCGTTGCTGGTGCAGCGCATCCACCCGCGCAAACAAGGCCGCATGCATGTAGACCGAATTGTTGTGGGCGGCCAAAGGCTGTGCCAGGCGGCGCTGCGCGGCCTGCAGTTCAGGCGAAGTTTCCGAGGCGCACAGATTGTGGAACACACCTTCCAAGCGCGCCAGCAGACGCCCGGACGCATCGAATGCGGCGATCGTGTTGGCGAAAGTGGCCGGCTCGTTCAGCGCTGCAATGGCATCCAGTTCGGCTCGCTGCTCACGCATGGCCTGTTCGAAGGCCGGCTCGAATTGCCCGGCTTGAATGTTGGCAAAAGGCGGCAGACCGTGCGGCGTATTCCAGGGCTGCAGCAAGGGGTTGGATGCGGTCGACATGGGTGGAGGGCCTCGGTGTCTCGGGTATGCCCGGCGCTGCAATGCGTACGCTGCAGCCCGGGCGTTGGGGGGCGTGCTTTCTGGCTCCGGCTCTGGGCCTTACTTGCCCGCGCGAATCGCCTTTTCGTCGTCCTCCCGGTAGGGGCGGTCGGCGCATTCGCGCTGCCAATCGGCTGCGGCGGTGGCCATGTCGGCGGTGTCCTGGGTGTGCTTGGTCTTGCGCTGGTTCCAGTCGGCTGCACGGTCTTCGGCCGCCTTGGCCTTGGCTGCGAAAGCTTTCACGCTTTCTTCATAGCCGGCCACGAGCTGCTCACGCTCTTCACTGAGGGCCTTGCGCTCCGCCTCCAGGCCGGGCAACTGCTTGCGCAGGTCTTCCAGCTCGCGCCCTTCGGTGCGCGTGAGGCGCTCGCGTCCACTGAGTTCGCCCATGCGGCGGTTGAAATCCTCGACCTTCTTGCGGTAGTCCACCATCTTGGGCTCGAAGGCCTTGAGCTGCGATGCGCGCGCCTCGATGGCGCCGCGCTCGCCCCTGATCTGCTCAAGGGAACGCTCGATGTCGGGGCGCTCGGCATTGATGCTCACAGCCCGGTCGTCGATTTCCTTGGACCGAACCTTGAGGTCGTCGTTGCGCTGCAGACAGGCCCGCAGTTCATCGCGGGTCATGATCTTTTTTCCACCCGAGGTGGCCGGGGCCGCGGCGGGGGTGGGTGCAGCAGGCTTGGCGGCGGCTGGCTTGGCCGGTGGGGTGGGCTTGGCCGGTGCCGCACTGTTGGCCGTTTGAGCCTGGGTTTGGGCCTGGGTTTGGGCCTGGGTTTGGGCTTGGGCTGCAGCCAACGGCAGCGCGCCTGCGGCCACAACGCAAAGCGCCGAAAAGGCGATGGGCAACCGGGCAGCAGCCGAGCGGGAAATCCGAAGGCGGCAGACGCAAGGGGGTGTGTGCGATTTCATGGTGTGCAACGGTTTCAAGAACCGGGTGGGTTGCATCAAGGGCAGGGGCCGGAGCTTACGCCGAATCGTACGCACTCCCATCCCTCAGGCCGTGGGGT
>CAMCTE010000060.1 GCA_945878385.1 Azohydromonas lata NBRC 102462
TGCGAACCGCGATTTCGGCTGGGCCATCGAGCGCCGCAGCCAGGCAGCGGCGCACGAAGGCGCGGCCCAAGATGGCGCGGTGTCGGGCGTCGGCCTGTTGCAGAGAAAGATTCAGCATGTGCAAGGGCGTTGCAGCGGACGGAGTTCCAGTGGCCGTGCAGGGCGCTCAGCGACCGCCGCGGCCTGCGGCCCCCCGCACGGCCGAATGGCCGCGCGCGTCGTCATAGGCCTGAACAATGCGGGCCACCAGGGGATGCCGCACCACATCACCAGCGGTGAATTCGGTGAAGGCGATGCCCTCCACGCGGCGCAGCACGCGCCACGCATCAAGCAGGCCACTGGTGATGCCGCGGGGCAAGTCCACCTGGCTGGTGTCGCCCGTGATCACCGCCTTGGAGCCGAAGCCGATGCGGGTGAGGAACATCTTCATCTGCTCGGGCGTGGTGTTCTGGGCTTCGTCCAGGATCACGAAGGCGTGGTTCAAGGTGCGGCCGCGCATGAAGGCCAGCGGCGCAATTTCAAGCAGGCCCTTCTCGAATGCCCGGGTCACGCGGTCAAACCCCATGAGTTCGTAAAGGGCGTCGTACAAGGGCCGCAAATAGGGGTCCACCTTCTGCGACAGGTCGCCCGGCAAAAAACCCAGCCGCTCGCCCGCTTCCACCGCCGGGCGGGTGAGCACGATGCGCTGCACCTGCTGGCGCTCCAGGGCGTCCACCGCGCAGGCCACGGCCAGAAAGGTCTTGCCCGTTCCGGCAGGGCCCACCCCGAAGGTGAGGTCATGATTCAGGATGTGGTGCAGGTATTCGACCTGGTTGGAGGTGCGGCCCTGCAGGTCGGCTCGGCGGGTGTGCAGCGTGGGTTGGGCCGGCAGCGCAGCGGGCTCAGCGGTTGATCCTTCTCTCGGCTGCAATGCCTGGGCCGCTTGGCGCAGCAACCAGTGAAAGCGTTCGGCGGGCAACTCGCCCTGGCGGGTGTGGGCACTGATTTCATCAAGCACCGATGCCGCCCGCTGGGCAGCCCCGCTGTCGCCTTCAATGCGGATCAGGGCCGCACGCCGCAACAGGCGGACACCGCAGGCCTGCTCGATGGCGCGCAGGTGTTCATCCAGCGGACCGCATACGCGCAGGACGGCAGCGGCGTCTTCGTTGGGGAGTTGGTGCTGAAGGATCAAGGGCTGGGGTTGCGAAGGGTGCGAAGCGGGATTGTCGCCCCGCGCGGCCCGGCGCGCGCGGCTGCGGGCATCGACGCTCGCCTTGGGGGTATGGCGACAAAGTGCCGCTGGCCGCCGCTCAAGCTGGCCCACAATCTGACGCATCATGCAATGGCAGCACATGAGACGGCGCAATGCGCTCGGGTACGGGGAGGGCCGCAGTGGACCGAAGCCGGTCACAGCCTTCACGCCTTGGCCGGTACAGGCGCTGATGCGGGGGCTGCGGGCCCCAAGGTGCCTGTTGGGGCTGTGGGGGCTGTGGCGCCTGTGGGGGCTGATGGTGGCCTGCCTGGTGCACGGCCTATTTCCCGGCTTTGCACAAGCCCAAACACTGGACATCCAACGGGCACAACGCTGGACGCTGGACGGCACGCTGGAAGTGGCAGATGTGCGGCTGCCCGACCTGCAATTGGCGCGCGAATTGACCACGGCGCAGGGGCGCCGATACCGCATCGAGTTCGACCGGGCGGCTTTGACGCGGGTGCTGGACGAGGACCGCGGCCTACCGGTTTCAGACCGTCAGGCGCCCGTGGGGCTGTACATCGAACGCGCCTGCAGCGACCTCACCGTTCGGCTCAACGGCGTACTGCTGCACCGCAACCTGCGCCCTGAATTCAACCGCTTTCAGGATTGCTACGGCCCTCAGTTGGTGAGCGTGCCCTGGCCTGTCCTTCGCGAAGGCGTCAATGAGCTGGAACTGGAGGTCAGCGGGTGGCCGCTGGCCTGGGTGTCCACGGCGCGGCGAGCCATGGGTTTATCGGACCTTCGGCTGGGCGACTTTGAGGAACTCAAGGCCCTGCACCGCAAGGAAAAAGTTCTCAGCATGGACCTGCCGGCCATCGTCAGCGGCGCACTGCTGCTGCTGGGCCTGCTGACCCTGTGCCTGATGGCCTTTGCGCCACGCCAGCGCCATCTGGCCTACTTTGGTGCGGTGACCATTTTGTGGGCGGCCATCAATGCCCGAGGGTGGTGGAGCCTTCCGGTGGACAGCCCGGTGCTGCGCGAAGGATTGCTGGTGGTGATGGTGGCCGCAGTCAGCTGGGCCTATCAGCGCTTCGTGCTGCTGTATGCGGACCTGCAGGTGAAGTGGCTCGACCGCTTCGGCACGGGGCAGCTGGCGCTGATGCCGCTGCTGGTGGCTGCCGCCGGTTCGGACCGGCTGTTTTCCGTGACCACTTTCGGCAACCTGTGCGCGGCGGCGCTGGTGGGCGGCAGCACGATCCTGTTCCTTCTTCACGCGATGGAAACCCGGCGGCGCCCGATGAAGGGCATGGCTGCGGTGTTCACCCTGGGGCTGGTGATGGTGCTGTTGGAACTGGTGGTGGGCTTGGGGCTGGTGGAAGCACAAGCCACGCTGCCCTTGCGTTGGGGCATACCGCTGTGCCTGGTGTTGATCGGTGCCCTGCAGATGATGGAGTTCGGGCGCCAGGCACACCTGCTGGAAGGCATGCAGCGGCAGTTGGAACAGAAGATCGAACTGGCCAAGGAAGAGATCGAGGCCAACTTCACCCGGCTGGCTGAAGACCGCATCGAGAAGGTGACTTCGGTGGAGCGCAAACGGATTGCAGCAGACCTGCACGACGACTTGGGAGCCAAATTGCTGACCATCGTGCACACCAGCCGCAGTGACCGCATTGCGGCCTTGGGGCGCGAGGCCCTGGACGAGATGCGTTTGAGCGTGCGCGGGCTGACGGGCCGGCCGATGGAGCTTTCGGAGGCACTGGCAGACTGGCGCACCGAGGCCATGACGCGCCTGGCCCCCACGGGGATCGAACTGGAATGGCCGCTGCAGCTGGAGGACTTGCCGCAGGTACTGGGCGCGCGCACCATGGTGCAAACCACCCGCATCCTGCGCGAGGTATTCAACAACCTCATCCGCCACAGTCAGGCCAGCAACTGCACCGTTCAAACCCAGGTGCACACGGACCACCTGACCATCGAGATCCGGGATGACGGCGTGGGCTTTGAGATTGAACGCCTGGGCGCACGGCAAGCCGGGCTGGGCCTGCTGAACATGCAGCACAGGGCCCGGCAGTTGCAGGGCGAGTGCCTCATCCGATCAGAACCCGGGCAAGGCTCGCATGTGCGCCTGAGTTTGCCGCTGCAGGTGGCCGCGCCCACGTCATAAGGGCAGGATGAGGCCAGGGCCGGCCGCGACGCGGAATGAATTCACGCAGCATGGACAATCCACGCTGCGGCGCGGCCCGAAAAGCTGCGTTTTGAGTCAACATCGTTCCACCACCCCACCGATCCCGCCATGAAGTCCATCCTGCTCCTTGAAGATCTGGCTGAAATCAGGGCCTGGCTCTCTGAACTTGTCTCGCGCGTCTTTCCCCAGGCGCAGGTGATGGAATGCGCCCGCATTGAACATGCGCTGGACTTCGTCAACCGCCACAAATTTGATCTGGCCCTGGTGGACCTGGGATTGCCCGATGGTTCAGGTGTCACGGTGGTGGAGCGACTGCGCGAAGTGCAGCCCGATGCGCAGACGGTGGTGGTCACGATCCACGACGACGACGACCACCTGTTCCCTGCCCTGCAAGCCGGCGCGTTCGGCTACATCCTGAAAGAGCAGACCCGCGAACAGATCGAGGAGCAGTTGCAGCGCATCAGCCAGGGCGAGCCACCGCTGTCGCCTTCGATCGCGCGGCGCGTGATCAGCCACTTCAAGGCCGCCCCGCAGCCGGCGCCTGCTGACATTCCCAAGGTGTCGCTGACCGAGCGGGAAACCGAAGTGCTGCTGCGGGTGGCCAAGGGCTTTACGCTGCCCGAGATTGGTGTGCAGTTGGGGCTGTCGCGCCACACCATTGCCGACTATGTCAAGCAGATCTATCGCAAGCTGAACATTTCCTCCCGCGCCGAGGCGGCGTTGGAAGCGCAGCGCCTGGGCATCTTCCGCTCCTGAGGCGCAGGCGCGCCGAAGTTCCCCGCTACCATGTGGGGATGATTGGCCGCATCGCTGGCGTTTTGCTGGAAAAAGCCCCACCCCGCATCCTGGTGGATGTGCAGGGCGTGGGGTATGAATTGGAGGTGCCCATGAGCACCTTCTACAACCTGGGGGCCCTGGGCTCCAACGTGGCCCTGCTCACGCACTTCGTGGTGCGCGAGGACGCGCAGTTGCTGTTCGGCTTTCTGACCGAGGGCGAGCGGCGCACCTTTCGCGAACTGGTCAAGGTCAGCGGCGTGGGCCCGCGCACCGCGCTATCGGTGCTCTCGGGCTTGAGCACCGAGGAACTGGCGCAGGCCGTGGCGGCGCAAAGCACCGCGCGGTTGGTCAAGGTGCCCGGCATCGGCAAGAAAACCGCCGAGCGGCTGCTGCTGGAGCTCAAGGGCAAGTTCGATGGAGCCGGGATGCCGGCGCAGACGCTGGCCGACGACCACCAGGGCGATGTGCTGCAGGCCCTGCTGGCCTTGGGTTACAGCGAGAAGGAAGCCGCTGCGGCCTTGAAGACGATGCCTGCGGGCCTGGGCGTGAGCGAAGGCATCAAGCATGCGCTCAAGGCGCTTTCGCGATGAGCCGCGGCTGCCGCCGCTTGGGGCTCGGGCACACTTGAGCCATGACGATCCAGACCGATGAGTTCGGCAGCCCGCCGCCAGCCGCTGCGCGGATGGTGAACCCGGGCAACACCAGTGCACGCGAAGAAGCCCTGGAGCGGGCGCTGCGCCCCAAGGAACTGCAGGAGTATGTGGGGCAGGTCAAGGCACGCGAACAGCTGGAGATCTTCATCGGTGCGGCCCGCAAACGCGAAGAGGCGCTGGACCATGTACTGCTGTTCGGCCCCCCGGGGCTGGGCAAGACCACGCTGAGCCACATCATCGCCGCCGAATTGGGCGTGAACTTGCGGCAGACCTCGGGCCCCGTGCTGGAAAAGCCCAAGGACTTGGCGGCCATCCTGACCAATCTCGAGAAGAACGATGTGCTGTTCATCGACGAGATCCACCGCCTGTCGCCGGTAGTGGAGGAAATCCTGTACCCCGCACTCGAGGACTACCAGATCGACATCATGATCGGTGAAGGGCCTGCCGCGCGCAGCATCAAGCTGGACCTGCAGCCCTTCACCCTGGTGGGCGCCACCACGCGCGCCGGCATGCTCACCAACCCGCTGCGCGACCGCTTCGGCATCGTGGCGCGGCTGGAGTTCTACACGGCGCAGGAACTTGCGCGCATCGTGCGGCGGTCGGCCGGGCTGCTGAATGCGCCCATCGAGGAAGACGGCGCGCTGGAGATTGCGCGGCGTTCACGCGGTACGCCACGCATTGCCAACCGCTTGCTGCGCCGCGTGCGCGACTATGCCGATGTGAAGGCGCAGGGGCGCATCACCCGCGCGGTGGCCGACGCGGCGCTGGGCATGCTGGATGTAGACCCCCAGGGCTTTGATGTGATGGACCGCAAACTGCTGGAAGCGGTGGTGCACCGCTTTGATGGTGGGCCCGTGGGCTTGGACAATGTGGCCGCGGCCATCGGCGAAGAGCCGGGCACCATCGAGGATGTCATCGAGCCCTACCTCATCCAGCAGGGTTTCCTGCAGCGCACCCCGCGGGGCCGGGTGGCCACACAGGCTGCATGGCGCCACTTGGGCCTGATGCCGCCGGCGGCCAAGGGCGAGTTGTTCGAATAGGGCCGCTGAAGGCCGCTCACCGCGGCAGCGTCTCGTGGATTTCGTCGGCTGAGGGTTCGCCCTCCAGGTGCCCCACATCGGCCCAGCCCACCAGCGTGAGCACATCACCGGCACGCAGCAGGCGGTTGATGCCGGCGTTGGCCATCCCCCAAGTGCGCGGTGCGTTCAAGGCCTGCCCCGTGGCCGCGCGGTACAGGCAATCCAGCACACCCCCGTGGGCGACCATCGCCACCGCCTGACCCTCGTGGGCCGCGGCCAAACCATGCACCGCCTGTACGCAGCGGTCGTAGAAAGCCTGCAACGCTTCGCCCCCAGGCGGGCCGAAGCTGGGGTCGCGCTGACGCCAGCGTTGGGCCGCTGCGGGCCACTCGGCCTCGATGTCGGCGAAGGTGCGCCCTTCGAAACTCCCGAAGGCCCGCTCGCGCAGGCGGGTGCTGACCTGCACCGACAAACCACAGGCCTGGGCCACCGCCAGCGCGGTGGCGTGCGCGCGTTGCAGGTCGCTGGAATACACCGCCTGCAGTCCTTCCTCGGCCAATGCGGCGCCCACCCTTTGCGCCTGCCAACGGCCCCGTCCGTTGAGCGCGATGTCGGTGTGGCCCTGGATCCGCGTTTCAGTGTTCCAGTCGGTTTCGCCGTGCCGGATGAGCACGATGCGGGTGGATTGCTGCATGCCTACACGCCCCAGACGATGGGATGCCCTTCGGCATGGCTGCGGCGCATCATTTCGCGCATGGGCCACAAGCGCTGGCGCAAGCTCACTTCAGGCCGGCGAATGGATTGGCCTTGGGCCTTGGCCTCTTCCTCGGCATGCTCGAGCATGGCTTCTTCCTGCTCGATGGCCTGCTCCAGTTGCCGCATCAAGGCGGGCAGGTCGTCGCGTTCGAAGATGCCTTGTGCGGCGGGCTCGCGGCCCAGCACTTCCAGCAGGCGGCGGCCCGCCGGTTCAAGCATGACCAGATCGGCAGCGGCGCGGGATTTGAATTTGTAGAGCATGAAGCCTCCGGGCTGCATTGTCGGCGCGCACGCGGGCGGGTGTTGGGGCTCGCTCAGGAATTGCCCCTTTCGGCAAAAACTCCTAAAATGTTCACCATTAGATCATTTGTTCTTTATTAGAACATTTCACCGCACATGATCAACAAACTGGTCCCCACCCTGGAGCAGGCCGTGGCCGACGTACCCGATGGCGCCACCGTCATGATCGGCGGCTTCGGCACGGCGGGCTTGCCCAATGAATTGACCGAAGCCTTGATCGAACAGGGCGCGCGCGAACTGGTCATCGTCAACAACAACGCCGGAAATGGCGAGACGGGGCTGGCCGCCCTGATCAAGGCGCGCCGGGTGCGCAAGATCATCTGCAGCTTTCCGCGCCAGGTGGACAGCCACCACTTCGACGCGCAATACCGCTCGGGCGAACTGGAATTGGAGTTGGTGCCGCAGGGCAACCTGGCCGAGCGCATCCGCGCCGCAGGGGCTGGCATCGGCGCCTTCTTCACGCCCACAGGCTACGGCACGCCGCTGGCCAAAGGCAAGGAAACACGGGTGATCGATGGCAAAGCCTATGTGCTGGAGTACCCGATCCACGCCGACTACGCCTTCATCAAGGCCGAGCGCGGGGACCGCTGGGGCAACCTCACCTACCGCAAAACCGCGCGCAACTTCGGGCCCGTCATGGCCATGGCCGCACGGGTGACGGTGGCCACGGTGCACGAAGTGGTGGAACTGGGCACGCTGGACCCGGAAGCCGTGGTCACGCCGGGTTTGTTCGTGCAGCGCGTGGTGCGCATCGACCGCCAGGCCACGCAGGCCGGTGGCCTCAAGGAGCGGGCATGAGTACAGACCAGCATCACACTGGCGCCTTGCCGCGCTGGAGCCGAGAGCAGATGGCCGCGCGCGTGGCGCAGGACATCCCTGACGGGGCCGTCGTGAACCTGGGCATCGGCCTGCCCACCCTGGTGTCCAACCACATTCCCGCCGACCGCGAAGTGATTCTGCAAAGCGAGAACGGTGTGATCGGCATGGGGCCCGCACCGGCTGCGGGCGAAGAAGACTACGACCTGATCAATGCCGGCAAGCAGCCGGTGACGCTGCTGCCCGGGGGCTGCTATTTCCATCATGCCGACAGTTTCGCCATGATGCGAGGCGGGCACCTGGATGTGTGTGTGCTCGGGGCCTTCCAGGTGGCCGCCAACGGCGACCTGGCCAACTGGCACACCGGTGCCCCGGATGCGATTCCAGCAGTGGGTGGCGCCATGGACCTGGCCATCGGCGCCAAGCGCACCTTCGTGATGATGGAGCACTGCACCAAGGCCGGGAAAAGCAAGCTGGTGGCGCACTGCAGCTACCCGCTGACGGGGCAGCAATGCGTGAGCCGCGTGTACACCGACCTGGCGGTGATTGAACTGAGGGACGGACGCGGGCTTGTGGTCGACAAGGTGGATGGCCTGACGCTGGCGCAACTGCAGGCGGTGACGGACATTGAACTGGTCGAGAGCTGAACCGCTTTCGGGCCGCACACAGACATTTCAACAAACGAGGAGAACCCCATGACCCAAGCCTTCATCTGCGACGCGATCCGCACGCCCTTTGGCCGCTACGGCGGCGCACTGTCGTCGGTGCGCACCGATGACCTGGGTGCCATTCCCCTGAAGGCCCTGATGGCGCGCAACCCGAAGGTGGACTGGGCGGCGGTGACGGATGTGATCTACGGCTGCGCCAACCAGGCCGGCGAAGACAACCGCAATGTGGCGCGTATGGCCGCGCTGCTGGCGGGCCTGCCGATTGAAGTGCCGGGCTCCACCGTCAACCGCCTGTGCGGCTCGGGCCTGGACGCGCTGGGCACAGCCGCACGCGCCATCCGCGCCGGCGAGGCCGGTCTGATGATTGCCGGTGGGGTGGAAAGCATGAGCCGCGCGCCCTTCGTGATGCCCAAGGCCGAGAGCGCCTTCTCACGCGCCAACGCGGTGTACGACACCACCATCGGCTGGCGCTTCATCAACAAACTGATGAAGGAGCGCTACGGCGTGGATTCCATGCCCGAGACGGCCGAGAACGTGGCGGCGGACTTCAGGATTGAACGCGAAGCGCAGGACCGCATGGCACTGGCCAGTCAGCTCAAGGCGGTGGCCGCGCAGAAGTCGGGCTTCTTCGATGCCGAAATCACGCCGGTGACGATTCCGCAGAAGAAGGGCGACGCCACGGTGGTCAGCAAGGACGAGCACCCGCGTGAAACCTCCCTGGAGGCTTTGGCCAAACTCAAGGGCGTGGTACGGCCAGATGGGTCGGTGACCGCAGGCAATGCCTCTGGCGTGAACGATGGCTCTTGCGCGCTGTTGCTGGCCAGCGAAGCGGCCGCTGCACGCCATGGCCTGACGCCGCGCGCCCGTGTGGTGGGCATGGCCACGGCCGGCGTGGCCCCACGCATCATGGGCATTGGGCCGGCACCGGCCACACGCAAGGTGCTGGAGCTGACCGGCCTGTCGCTGGCGCAAATGGATGTGATCGAGCTCAACGAGGCCTTCGCCGCCCAGGGCTTGGCCGTGCTGCGCGACCTGGGCCTGGCCGACGACGATGCCCGCGTGAACCCCAATGGTGGGGCCATCGCCCTGGGCCACCCACTGGGGGCCAGCGGTGCGCGGCTGGCCACCACGGCGGTGAACCAGTTGCACCGCACAGGTGGCCGCTATGCCCTGTGCACCATGTGCATTGGCGTGGGCCAGGGCATTGCGGTGGTGCTGGAGCGCGTGTAGGCCCCAGCACGGCGCAGCGTTCGCAGCGTCTTCGCCTTAGGCGATGGCCTCGAACGCATAGCCCTTGCCATTGGGCACCATGCGGCCAAAGGCCGGGAAGGGGAAGTGGAAGCCACCCACCACCCCGCCCTGCTGCACCAGGCGCGCGAACATGTCACGCCGGGTTTGGCGCGCGGCTTCGGCGTCCATGTCGAACACCACCGCCCAATCCGGGTTGCGTGCGAACAGCGAGGGGACGTTGGTGAGGTCACCGATGTAGGTGAAGCTGTTGCGGCCGCTGCCCACCTGGAACAAGGTGTGGCCTGGGGTGTGGCCATAGGCCGCGATCGAGGAGATGCCCGGGACCGGATCGCTGCCCGGCACAAACTGCTGCAGCATCGCAGCAGGCATCTGCGCGAAGGTGCGGCGCACATTCTCGAAGGCGCCCTTCATACCGGCCGCAGCCGCATTCATCTTGGCGTCGTCCATCCAGAAGGCGTATTCCGGGGCCGGCACATGCACGCGGGCCTTGGTGAAGGGGAAGGCCCCGGCGCGGTTGCGCAGGCCGTTGATGTGGTCGCCGTGGAAGTGGGTGATGATGACATCGTCGATGTCGCCGGCCTGAATGCCGGCGGCCTGCAGGTTGGCCATCAACTTGCCCGTGGTGGGGCCACCGAATTCGCCAAGGCCCGTGTCCATCAGGATGCGGCGGCCGCCCACCACGGCCACGAAGGGCGTGAAAGGAATGTCCACAAAGTCGGTGGACAGACCTTGGGACGACAGCAGCGCCTTGACTTCGGCCAGCGGCGCGTTGCGCACAAATTCTTCGCCCAGAGGCCGGCGTGCAATGCCGTCGATCACGGCGATGATTTCCGCGTCACCCACGCGGGTGCGGCGAAAGCCCGGTGCGGGCAGCACGGGCGTGCCGAAGTTGGGGGCGTTCTGGGCCCAGGCGGGTACCCAGCTGCCTGCGACATGCAGCAAGGGGGCGGCGGCGGCCGCGGTGATGAAGTGGCGTCGATTGAGCATGGTGTCCTCCGTGAGGAATCAATGATGACGCGGATCAAGAGGCCATGCGCAGTTGTGTGGCTTCGGTGCGGGTTTCCAGGGTGTTGAAGCGAAAGTCAAAACATAGATAAAAGTCGATATATTAAAAGAGAAATATCGATTTTTTTATTTATGCCGAGTCTTCTAGCATCTGCCCATGCAAACCCTGCTCGATCCCGCCATTCTGTTCTTCGTCTTCGGTGCGGCCGCCGGCCTGATGCGGTCCAACCTGGAAATTCCCCCACCCATTGCCCGCTTCCTGTCGCTGTACCTGTTGATGGCCCTGGGCCTGAAAGGCGGTTTCGCCTTGGCTGAATCGGGCTTCACACGGGAAGTGGTGGTGAGCCTGGCCTGCGCGGTGTTGCTGGCCATGGTCATTCCCGCCATCGGCTATGTGTTCCTGCGCCGCTGGCTTTCGGGTTTTGATGCCGCCGCGGTGGCGGCCACCTATGGGTCGGTCAGCGCGGTCACCTTCATCACCGCGGTGCAGGTGTTGGACGGTCGGGGCCTGGCCCATGGAGGGCACATGGCCGCGGCCATGGCCTTGATGGAATCACCGGCCATCATCATGGCGGTGCTGCTGGCCAACATGCTCCGACGCCAGCAAGCCGGGGCACTGCTGGTGCAAGGTGGTGGCACCGCGGCACTGGCTGGCGTGACGGGCCTGGCCAGCGCCGGGGCTGGGCCGGTGCCGCCCCTGCCCATCGGCAAGGTGCTGCATGAATCCTTCACCGACGGAGCGCAGTTGCTGCTGCTGGGTGCGATGGCCGTGGGCCTGGCCACGGGGGATGCAGGCGAAGCCGCGATGAAACCCTTCTCGGGCGACCTGTTCAAGGGGATGCTGGCCTTCTTCCTGTTGGACATGGGCCTGCTGACCGCGCGGCACCTGCACACGCTCAAGGGGATGCCGCGTCTGTTGCTGGCCTGGGGCCTGCTGGCGCCGCTGGCGCATGCGGGACTGGCCCTGGGGCTGGCTGCGGCCACAGGCATGGGCGTGGGCAATGCCGCGCTGCTGATGGTGCTGGCCGCCAGCGCTTCCTACATTGCCGTGCCGGCGGTGCTGCGGCACGCGGTACCCGAGGCGCAACCGGCCCTGTATTTCGGCCTGAGCCTGGGCGTGACCTTCCCCTTCAACATCCTGTTGGGGATTCCGCTGTACATCTCGGTGGCGCAGTGGGCGCTGGGCGCGTGAGCTGAGCCGGGGTGGGCCCGGCCTTGGATGGGTTCACGCCTGCAGGGCCTGCCATTGCGCAGGCGTGCCCACATTTTCCCAGGGGCCCTGCCAGCGCTGCCCGGCCAGACTGCCGGCGTCGGCCGCGCGGTGCAGGAAGGGCCCGAGCGCAGCACGATTGCCCGCGTTCAGCCCCTCCACCAATGCCGGGCGCATCAGCGCGAAGTTCGCATAGGTCATGGGCTGCGCCAACGGCGGCTGAGGCGCGTCAGAAGCGGGCAGGCGGTGCAGGCGCCCGGCGTCGTCCAACAGGAAGTCGCCCCGGGTGTGGAAGGGGGGGTTGGGCACCATCCACAACAGCCCCAAGTCCTGGCTTTGCGCGACGGCCCGTGCCTGCGCTGCGCTGAAGCTGAAGCCCGGCGCGTGACTGTCGCCCGAAACCACCCAGACGGGACTGTGGCCGTCGGGCGCCAAAGCGTCCAGTGCGGTGGCGAT
>CAMCTE010000061.1 GCA_945878385.1 Azohydromonas lata NBRC 102462
ACAGCCCTTGTGGCCAGGCGCGCCGGCTCATCCCACGGCGGCGTGCCCCGCGTGGAGCGTTCTGCTTGAACAATCGGATGACGAGAGCCCCGAGCAGGCGCAGCGTCGCCTGGAAACGCTGTTGTCCCAGGCTCTGGAAGAAGGCGTCATCGAAGATGCCGTGGTGGCCAAGAATCTGGCCGAGTCGCGCGAACTTTGGCACCTGCGCGAAGCCATCCCGCTGGCGCAAGCCGAAGAAGGCCTCAACATCAAGCACGACATTTCAGTGCCCGTCTCGCGCATCCCTGCCTTCATCGAGTTCACCGATGGGGCACTGCAGCGTCTGCACCCGGGGTGTCGGCTCGTGAACTTCGGTCACCTGGGTGACGGCAATCTGCACTACAACGCGCAGGCTCCGGCCGGCATGGCGGCAGCCGATTTCCTCCACGAGCATGAAGCGGCCATCAACACCCTGGTGTACGACGCCGTGCAGGCCCACGCGGGCTCGATCTCCGCGGAGCACGGCATCGGGCGGCTGAAACGGGCTGAACTGGCGCTGCGCAAGGACGCGGTTGCCTTGGAGCTGATGAAGCGACTGAAGGTGGCGCTGGACCCGCAGGGAATCCTCAACCCCGGGCGCGTGGTGTAGGAGCCCCTACTGCAACGGGCCGCCCAGGCCCTTGGGCATGGGCAGGGGCACCACTTCAATACCTTCGTCGATCAATGACTCGCGTTCCTGAGGCGTGGTCTGTCCGCGGATGCCGCGCTCGGGCGATTCGCCATAGTGGATACGGCGCGCCTCCTCGGCGAACCGACCGCCCACATCCTCGGTGTTTTCGATCACATGGCGCATGGCCTTGAGCCAGGCCTGCTGCATCACGGCCATGGTGGCGGCGGCCTCAGGAGAGGGTGGCCGAGCCGGCAAGGCCGGCACGGCGGGTACTTCAGCGTCAGCGGGAATGGCATCGCCTTCGCTGCGCACCGAACCGCCCGCACGCAAATTCAAGCGCGGCGCACTCAAGCGCTTGCTGATGTCGCGCGAGGCGCAGAACGGGCATTCCAACAGGCCCCGCTCCTTCTGTTGCGCATAGTCGTCATCCGACCCGAACCAGCCCTCGAAGGAATGGCCAGCCTCGCAGCCCAGGTCGAAGACTTTCATGGCACACATGATAGGTTCAGCCTTGACGGCCAGTTGCCGATAGGGTCGAAGCCTCTGCGTCAATGCCCAATTCGACGCACCAGGCCGCAGCACTCTGCCAACGGGGGGCCCAGCGCCCGGCAGCCCAATGCTCCAGCCACAGCAGGCCAATCTGCGTCTTGGCGTCCGTCAGCAAGCCCGCTGCTGCCTGGGTTCGCAGTTCATCCAGATCCACCTCGCACACATCCAGCAATTCATCGGCATCCAATTGCGCCGCACCGGCGTGCAGTTCGCGTGCGAACCAGATTTCGATGAACTCGTCCGAGTAGGCTGCAGCATTGTGAAGTCGCCCGGCCAAGGCCCATTGGACTGCGCGATAACCGGTTTCTTCGAACAACTCGCGCTGCCCGGTCAAGAAGGGAGGCTCTCCAGTGTCGACTTTGCCGGCCGGGAATTCAAGCAACACCTGCTGCAGCGGATAGCGGTACTGCCGCTCCATCACGAAGCGGGTGGCGCTGAGCATCGGCACCACCATCACCGCACCCGGGTGGCGGATGTACTCCCGCTGCACCACGGAACCATTGGACAGCCTCGCCTGATCGCGGAACACCTGCAGGAAGGAACCCCGCAGCACCTGGGCTGAAGCCACGGGCACTTCCCGCAGCCGCTCGTCCTCAGGCTTCATCAGCCGCTCCAGCGGCCGGTCGGCGGCGGCGCAGGTAGCGCCACACGAAACCCGGAAAGGCAAAGGTCAGGAACAGGCTGCCCATGGCCGCATAAAAGGCCCACCCTTGCGGGTGGCGCTGGCCGATGTTGCCTTCGAGCGCAAACCCCAGCCCGATGCAAAGGCCACAGCCCAGCACCAGTTCCAACAGCCGCCAACCCAGATGTTTGGGCGAACGGCGTGGGCCCAAGACGAACAGGCGCTCGTTCAAGAAGGGCAGATTGGCCAGCACCAGGCCCAAGGCCAGCACCAGCAACACCTCTGCGCCGTTGTTCATGTGGCCAATGCCCGCACGACGGCATCGCGACACAGGGCCATCAAGCCACCCGGCAGCAAACCGAACACCAGCACCGCAGCGCCGTTGGCCATCAGCAGCACGCCTGCCGCGCCGTGGCCTTGCACGATGGCCCCCTGGGTAGGCTCATCAAAGTACATCACCTTCACCACCCGCAGGTAGTAGAAGGCGGCCACCAGACTCAACAGCACCGCCACCACGGCCAAGACAATGTAGGCCGTCTGGCCCGTCGTAACCAAAGTCTGCAGCACGGCCAGCTTGGCATAGAAGCCCATCGTGGGCGGAATACCGGCCAGCGAAAACATGAACACCGCCATCACGCCGGCCATCCACGGACGGCGTCGCGCCAAGCCGGCCAAGTCGGCGATCTCCTCGCTCTCGAATCCTTCGCGCGCCAACAGCATCACCAGACCGAAACTGCCCAGGGTGGTCAGCACATAGGTAACCATGTAGAACATGGCCGAGCTGTAGGCGTTGCCCGCCGGCACTGTGTTGCCATCAATCACACCCGAGCCCAGCGCCAACAGCATGAAGCCGATCTGTGCAATGGCCGAGTACGCCAACATGCGCTTGAGGTTGGTCTGCGCGATGGCCGCCAGGTTGCCCACCACCAGCGAAATGATGGCCATGAACAGCAGCATCTGCTGCCAGTCGGCCGCCACCTTCAACAAGCCTTCCACCAACAGCCGGATGGTGATGGCAAAGGCTGCCAGCTTGGGCGCGCTGGCGATCAGCAGGGTGACCGCCGTGGGCGAGCCCTGGTACACGTCAGGCACCCACATGTGGAAGGGAGCCACACCCAACTTGAAGCCCAAGCCGGCCACGATGAACACCACGCCGAATACCAGTACCTGGCTGTTCACGCGGCCTTGCGCAATCACCTCAAACACCTTGGGAATTTCAAGGGTACCCGTGGCGCCGTACATCATCGACAGGCCATACAGCAGGAAGCCGCTGGCCAGGGCGCCCAGCACAAAGTACTTCATGGCGGCCTCGGTGGCGGTGGCGTCGTCGCGCCGCAGAGCCACCAGTGCATACAACGACAAGCTCATGATTTCCAGGCCCAGATACACCACCAGGAAATCATTGGCCGACAACATCACATGGACGCCCAGAAGCGACAGCAGGGCCAACACATAGAACTCGCCCTTGCGCATGGCGCGGCTGGCGATGTACGGCTGCGCATAGGTGAGCGTCACCATCATGGCCAGGGTGGCGAATACGCCCAACAGGCGCCCCATCGGGTCCATCACCACCATGTGACCCAGTGCATACAGCGTCACACCGGCGTCAAACTGTTGATAGTGCAACAACGCACTGACACCCAACGCCACCTGGCTCATCCAGTGCGTGTAGTGGCGATGCTCGTCGTCTACAAACAGGTCTACGATGGCGATGACGCAGGCCGCCACCAGGAGAAAAATCTCAGGCGTCAGGGCCGCCCAGTTCAAGAAGGTCATGCTCTTGTGCTCCAGGGGCTCAGGCCGGCAGCTTGGACAGCGCCACATGGCGCAGCAGTTCGGTGATGGAGGTCTGCATCACATCGGTGAAGGGCTTGGGATACAGGCCCATCCACAGCACCGCCACGGCCAGCAGGGCCAACATGAAGAACTCCCGGTCATTCAGATCGGTCAACTCGCGCACCTGTTCATTGGCGATGTCACCGAAGTAAACCCGCTTGACCATCCATAGGGTGTAGGCCGCCCCGAACACCAAGGTGGTGGAGGCCAGGCCTGCAATCCAGAAGTCGTACTTCACTGCACCCAGAATCACCATCCATTCGCCCACGAAGCCGCCTGTGCCCGGCAGGCCGCAGTTGGCCATGGCGAAGAAGACCGCAAAAGCCGCGAACTTGGGCATGGTGTTCACCACCCCGCCATAAGACGCGATCTCGCGCGAGTGCACACGGTCGTAGAGCACGCCGATGCACAGGAACATGGCGCCCGACACGAAACCGTGGCTGATCATCTGGATGATGGCACCACCCACACCCAGGTCGCTGAAGATAAAGAAGCCCAGGGTGACGAAGCCCATGTGCGCGATGGACGAATAGGCCACCAGCTTCTTCATGTCCTGTTGCACCAGAGCCACCAATCCGATGTAGACCACGGCGATCAGGCTCAGGGCAATCATCAGCCAATCGAACTCACGCGCGGCATCCGGCGCAATGGGCATTGAGAAGCGCAGGAAACCATAGGCGCCCAACTTCAGCATGATGGCCGCCAGCACCACCGAACCACCCGTGGGCGCTTCCACGTGCGCATCGGGCAGCCAGGTGTGCACCGGCCACATCGGCACCTTGACCGAGAAGGCGGCGAAGAAGGCGAAGAACAGCAGTGTCTGTGCCGACATCGGCAGCGGCAACTGATGCCAGGCCTGGATGTCGAAGCTGCCGCCAGACTTCAGGTACAGGTACAGCAAGGCCACCAGCATCAGCAGCGAGCCCAGCAGGGTGTACAGGAAGAACTTGAAGGCTGCGTACACCCGACGTGGGCCGCCGTACACGCCGATGATGAGGTACATCGGGATCAGCGTGGCTTCGAAGAAGATATAGAACAGAAGGCCGTCCATCGCACTGAACACGCCCACCATCAGGCCCGACAGGATGAGAAACGCGCCCATGTAGAGGGCCACGCGCTCTTCGATCACTTCCCACGCGGCAATCACCACGATGATGGTGATGAAGGCCGTGAGCAGGACGAACCACACCGACAAGCCGTCCAGCCCCAGGTGATAGCGCACATTGAAGCGGTCAATCCAGGGCAGGTTCTCGACAAACTGCATGCCGGTGGCCGCCGTGTCGAACCCGGTGACCAGCGGAATGGTGACGAGAAAGGACAACACCGCTGCCGCCAGCGCCATCCAGCGCACGACCTTGGCATTTTCGTCTCGCCCCACCGCCAGCAGCAGGCCACCCAGCACGATGGGCAGCCAGATGGCAACACTCAACAAACCCATTTTCTTGTTCTCCGCCTCTTCCGTCGGACCGGGGTCAAACCCTGGTGATCATTGGCCGAAGAGGCCGGTCAGGTGCGGCCACAGCCGCCATGTCATGAAGCCGAACACGCCCAAGAGCATGACCAGCGCGTACCAGTACAGGTGACCGGTTTGCACCAGGCGGCTCAAGCCCGCCAGGGCCCCCACCGCGCGGGCAGACCCATTGACAATCACGCCGTCGATCACCGCCGTGTCGCCACCCTTCCACAAACCCATGCCCAGCGCGCGTGAACCTGCCGCCAGCACCTTCTCATTGAAGGCGTCCATGTAGTACTTGTTCTCCAGCACCTTCACCAAGGGCGCCAAGGCTTTTCCCATAGCTGCTGGAATCGAAGGCTGCTTGATGTAGAACCACCAGGCCACCACCACGCCGGCCAGAGCCAGCCAGAACGGCAGGGTCTGCAGACCGTGCAGTGCCATGGCCACTGCTCCGTGGAACTCTCCGGTGAGGGATGCCATCGCGGGATGCTTGACCGCATCCACCAAGATCGCGTCCTTGAGGAAGTCACCAAACAGCATCGGCTCGATGGTGAGGTAGCCGATCAGCACCGAAGGCACGGCCAAGAGCACCAAGGGCGTGGTAACCACCCAGGGCGACTCGTGCGGCGTGTGCGCTTCACCGTGGTCGTCGTGGTGATGATCGTGCTCGCCGGGGAAAGGCTTGTGATGGAAGCGCTCTTCGCCGTGGAAGACCAGGAAGTACATGCGGAAGCTGTAGAAGGCCGTGACGAACACACCGGCCACCACCGCGAAGATGGCAAAGGGCGTGCCGGGCAGGTTGCTGGCCTCCACCGCCATGATGATGCTGTCCTTGGAGTAGAAGCCCGCGAACAGCGGCGTGCCGATCAGGGCCAACGAACCCAGCAGCGAAGTGATCCAAGTGATGGGCATGTGCTTGCGCAAGCCGCCCATGTTGCGGATGTCCTGGTCGTGATGCATACCGATGATCACCGAGCCCGCAGCCAGGAACAGCAAGGCCTTGAAGAAGGCATGCGTCATCAAATGGAACACCGCCACCGAGTAGGCCGAGGCGCCCAGGGCCACCGTCATGTAGCCCAACTGCGACAGCGTGGAGTAGGCCACCACCCGCTTGATGTCGTTCTGGATGATGCCGAGGAACCCCATGAAAAGCGCCGTGATGGCGCCTATCACCAACACGAAGTTCAGCGCGGTGTCCGACAGTTCGAACAGCGGAGACATGCGGGCGACCATGAAGATGCCGGCCGTCACCATGGTGGCAGCGTGGATCAGCGCGGAAATCGGCGTGGGACCTTCCATCGAATCGGGCAGCCACACATGCAAGGGGAACTGCGCGCTCTTGCCCATGGCACCGATGAACAAGCAGATGCAGGCCACCGTGATCAGCATCCAGTCGGTGCCCGGGAAGGTCAACTGCGCCAATTCACCGGCCTTGGCAAAGGCCTCGGTGTAGTTCAGCGTGCCACCGTAGGCCACCACCAAACCGATGCCCAGGATGAAGCCGAAGTCGCCCACGCGGTTCACCAGGAAGGCCTTCATGTTGGCAAAGATGGCCGTGGGCTTCTTGAACCAGAAGCCGATCAGCAGGTAAGACACCAAACCCACCGCCTCCCAGCCGAAGAACAACTGCAGGAAGTTGTTGCTCATCACGAGCATCAACATCGAGAAGGTGAACAGCGAGATGTAGCTGAAGAAGCGCTGATAGCCCGGGTCGTCTTCCATGTAGCCGATGGTGTAGAGGTGCACCATCAGGGACACGAAGGTCACCACGCACATCATCATGGCGGTCAGGCCGTCGACCATGAAGCCGACCTCCATCTTCAGACCGCCAATCACCATCCATTCATAGATCGTCTGGTTGAAGCGCGCGCCGTCCACGGCCACGCTCTTGAGCACCATGGCCGACAGGATGAAGCTCACCAACACGCCCAGGATGGTGAAGAAGTGCGAGCCGCGGCGACCCACATAGCGGCCGAAGAAGCCCGCGATGATGGCACCGGCCAGCGGGGCCAAGGCCACCGTCAACAGGGTGCTGGAAGAGAGTTCTGCTGCCATGGGGATCAGCCCTTGAGGGTGTCGAGTTCCTCGACATTGATCGAGGCCCGGTTGCGGAACAACACCACCAGGATCGCCAGGCCGATGGCCGATTCAGCCGCGGCCACCGTGAGGATGAAGAACACAAAGACCTGACCGGCCATGTCGCCCAGGTAGTGGGAGAAGGCCACGAAGTTCAGGTTCACCGCCAGCAGCATCAGCTCAATGGCCATCAGCAGCACGATGAGGTTGCGGCGGTTGAGGAAAATGCCGATCACCGACAGCGCAAACAGGATGGCGCCCAGCGACAGGTAGTGACCCAGGGTGATGGCGCCCATCATGCGGCTCCTTTCGGTGCAGTGCCGGGTGCAGCACCGGCGGCATCACCGCCCTGCCCTTCGGCAGCCGGGGTAGCCGGTTGTTCCACTTCGGCGGCCATCGACACGATCCGCACGCGGTCAGCCCGCTTCACACGCACCTGCTGGCCCGGGTCCATGGCCCGCACATCCTTGCGCTTGCGCAGCGTCAAGGCCAGTGCAGCCACCATGGCCACCAGCAGCAGTACCGCCGCCAGTTGCAGGGGGTACAGGTAGTGGGTGTAGATCTCGATGCCCAAGAGCCGCGTGTTGCCGTACTCGGCCAGGCGCGGGTCCACAGGTGCGGCCTGCGACACGCGAAAGCCACTCATCAGCACCAGGGCCATCTCCACGGCAATCACAGCGCCAATCAGGCCAGCCAGCGGCAGGTGCTGCCAGAAGTTCTGGCGGAACTGGTCGGTGTTGATGTCCAGCATCATCACCACGAAGAGAAACAGCACCATCACCGCGCCCACGTAGACGAGCACGAGGGTGATGGCAAGGAACTCCGCCTGCAGCAGCATCCACACGCAGGAGGCACTGAAGAAGGAAAGCACCAGGAACAGCGCGGCGTGCACCGTGCTGCGGGCGGTGATCACGCGGAAGGCGGCCAGCAGCAGCACCGCAGAGAACACATAGAACAGGGCGGCTTGGTTGTCCATGATCTTGAGGCAAAGGGACCGCTTCAGCGGTACTTCGCGTCGGCCTCCTTGTTCGCGGCGATTTCCTTCTCGTAGCGATCGCCCACCGCCAGGAGCATGTCCTTGGTGAAGTAGAGGTCGCCACGCTTTTCACCGTGGTATTCGAAGATGTGGGTTTCGACGATCGAGTCCACCGGGCAGCTCTCCTCGCAGAAACCGCAGAAGATGCACTTGGTCAGATCGATGTCGTAGCGCTTGGTGCGGCGCGAACCGTCGTCACGCACATCGCTCTCGATCGTGATGGCCATGGCCGGACACACCGCCTCGCACAGCTTGCAGGCGATGCAGCGCTCTTCGCCGTTTTCATACCGGCGCAGGGCATGCAGGCCGCGGAAGCGAGGCGACAGAGGCGTCTTCTCTTCCGGGAACTGTACGGTGACCTTGCGCTTGAAGAAATGGCGCCCGGTGACCTTGAGTCCCTTGAGGAGCTCCAGGAGCATGAAGCTCTGAACAAAATCCTTGACGGCAGACATCAGGGGGCCTCTTTCACTTCCAGATGTTCAGCGGGGTCTGCATCCACAGGCCGACCACCACAAGCCACACCAGGGTGACGGGGATGAAGATCTTCCAACCCAGACGCATGATCTGGTCATAGCGGTAGCGCGGGAAGGTGGCGCGCACCCACAGGAACATGGTGACCACCACGAACACCTTGATGGCCAGCCAGATCCAACCGGGAATCCAGTTGAACAGCGCGCTGTCGATGGGCGGCAACCAGCCGCCCAGGAACATGATCACGCACAGGGTGGAGACCAGGATCATGTTGGCGTACTCGGCCAGGAAGAACATGGCAAACGACATGCCCGAGTACTCGATCATGTGGCCGGCCACGATTTCCGATTCACCTTCCACCACATCGAAGGGGTGGCGGTTGGTTTCGGCCAGGCCCGAGATGAAGTAGACGATGAACACCGGCAGCAGCGGCAACCAGTTCCAGGACAGGAAGTTCAGGCCCATGTCGGCGAAATAGCCATCACCCTGCTGCATCACGATGCCGCTCATATTCATCGTGCCCGAAACCATCAGCACGATCACCAGGGCAAAACCCATCGCGATCTCGTAGCTCACCATCTGGGCCGAGGCGCGAAGCGCACCCAGGAAAGCGTACTTCGAGTTGGAAGCCCAGCCGGCGATGATCACGCCATAGACCTCCAACGAAGTGATGGCCATGAGGTACAGCAGACCGGCGTTCACATTGGCCAGGGCCACATCGGGCCCGAAAGGCACCACGGCCCAGGCCGCCAGCGCCGGCATGATGGTCATCACCGGACCCAGGAAAAACAGGCCCTTGTTGGCCGCGGTGGGCCGGATGATTTCCTTGAAGACGAGTTTGACCGCATCGGCAATTGGGGTGAGCAAGCCCCAAGGGCCCACCCGGTTGGGACCCGGGCGCACTTGCGTCCAGCCGATGGCCTTGCGCTCCCAAAGGGTGAGGTAGGCCACGCAGCCCATCAAGGGCAGCACCACGGCCACGATCTTGATGAGGCTCCACAGCACCAGCCACAGGGTGGGGCCGAGGGTGTCGTTGCCCAAATGATGAAGGTTCTCGAGCATGGTCAGGCCCCGCTGGCTTTCTCGATGTGGAGCGTGCCGAACATCGCGCCCAGTGCGGCGGTGTCGGGGTGACCGGCGGGCACGCACACGGTGTTGCTGGCCAGCGTTTCATCTCGCCGCGCAGCCAGTACCACCGCAACACCACCCTGCGCCACGCGCACCCGGTCGCCTGCGGTCAGGCCTAGGCTGTCCCACAGGTTGGCCGGCAAGGCCGCAACGGGCGGTTTGGCGTCGGAGGTGGACTGCAGGCTCGGGGCACGCCGCACGATCGGGTCGGTGCTGTAGATGGGCACAGGTGCCAGGCGTTCGACACCCGACACGGCGCCCGCCGCCACGGGCAGTCCGGTCGTGGCGTTGGACAGGCGCGAAGCCAGTGTGGACAGGTCACCCATGGCTTGCGCACGCACCTCTTCCACAGTTTCCTGCTCAAAGCCCTGTAGGCCCAGCAGGTTGCCCAACACGCGAAGCACCTTCCAACCCGGGCGGGTTTGGCCGCGCGGTTTCACCACGCCCTGGAAGGCCTGCAGGCGCGCTTCGGCGTTGATGAAGGCACCAGCCGTTTCAGTGAATGGTGCGATGGGCAGCAGCACATCGGCGTTTTCCACCCGCGCATCGCGGAAGGAAGTGAAGGCCACCACCAGGCCAGAACCGGCCAATGCGGCCTTGGCGGCCGCACCATCTGCCGCGTCCCACTCGGGCTCCACATTGAACAGGAGCACGGCCTTCATCGGCTGGCTGAGCATTTGGCCGGCGTTCAGGCCGCCATTGACGGGCTGCGCGCCCACCAGTTGGGCACCCACACTGTTGGCCGCAGCGCCCAGGAAACCGACGCGCGCGCCGGTGTGCTCTGCAATGAAGTTCGCCAGTTGCAACAAGAAAGTGGCTTGCGGATGCCGTTCGGCCGCGAGGCCCAACAACACCGCGGCGCGCTGGCCGCTCATCAGCGACTGCGCCACGGCCGTCGCCTCGGCGCTGGCCTCAATGCCCGCCACCGGCGCTGTCAGGCCCTTGGCCTGGGCCACCGCCGTGGCCACGGCGGCCAGGGCATTCACCCAATGCGATGGCGCAGTGGTCATGGCCTGCCGAATGGGCATGAGCCAGTCTTCACCGGACGAGCCCAGCCGCGAGACCTGCGCACCCCGGCGCGCCGCCTGACGCAGTCGCTGTGCAAACAGCGGATGGTCCTTGCGCAGGAAACTGCCCACCACCAGTACACGGTCCAGGCAGGACAGCTCGGCCAGCGGCATACCCAACCAACGCACCCCGCCGGACTGCAGGTGGAAGTCGCTCTGGCGCAGGCGGTGATCGATGTTCTCACTGCCCAGGCCGCGCACCAGCCGGGCCAGCAGGTGCAGCTCTTCCACGGTGGCATGGGGCGAGGCCAGTGCACCGATGGACGAGGCACCGAACTCGGACTTGATGCGCTTGAGGCCATCGGCCACATAGTCCAGCGCCTGTTGCCAGGTCACCGCCTGCCACTGCCCACCTTGCTTGACCATGGGCTCGGTCAGCCGCGCGTCGCTGTTCAGTGCCTCATAGGAGAAGCGGTCACGGTCGGCAATCCAGCACTCGTTGACGGCCTCGTTTTCCAGCGGCACCACGCGCATCACCCGGTCAGCCTTCACCTGCACCACCAGGTTCGCACCGGTGCTGTCGTGCGGGCTCACGCTCTTGCGCCGAGACAGTTCCCAGGTTCGTGCGCTGTAGCGGAAGGGCTTGCTGGTGAGCGCACCCACGGGGCAGATGTCGATCATGTTGCCCGAGAGCTCACTGTCGACCGTGTTGCCCACGAAGGTGGTGATCTCGGAATGCTCGCCGCGGTGCAGCATGCCCAGTTCCATGACGCCGGCAATTTCCTGGCCGAAGCGAACGCAGCGGGTGCAGTGGATGCAGCGGCTCATCTCCTCCATGGAGATCAGCGGGCCCACATTCTTGTGGAACACCACGCGCTTTTCTTCCGCGTAGCGCGACGCACTGCCGCCGTATCCCACGGCCAGATCCTGCAGCTGGCACTCGCCGCCCTGGTCGCAGATGGGGCAGTCCAGCGGGTGGTTGATGAGCAGGAACTCCATCACCGACTGCTGGGCCTTCTTGGCCTTTTCGCTTTGCGTGCGCACGACCATGCCGGGCGTGACTGGCGTGGCGCAGGCGGGCATGGGCTTGGGGGCCTTCTCCACTTCCACCAGGCACATGCGGCAGTTGGCCGCGATGCTGAGCTTCTTGTGGTAGCAGAAGTGCGGCACATACACGCCTGCCGCATCGGCCGCGTGCATGACCATGCTGCCAGGCGCGACCTCGACCTTGCGGCCGTCGAGCTCGATCTCCACCAGGTTCTTGACAGGGTCAGACATAGGCCGGCACCACGCAGGTCTTGTGTTCGATGTGATGAACGAACTCATCACGGAAGTGTTTGAGCATCGCGCGCACCGGCATGGCGGCGGCGTCGCCCAAGGCGCAGATCGTGCGGCCTTGGATGTTGTCGGCCACCGAGTTCAACAAGTCCAGGTCTTC
>CAMCTE010000062.1 GCA_945878385.1 Azohydromonas lata NBRC 102462
GTGTTGTTGGAGGTGTTCAACAACCTGTTCATGAACATCGCCGAGCAGATGGGCTTGCAACTGCAGAACACCGCCTACTCGGTCAACATCAAGGAGCGGCTGGATTTCTCTTGTGCGCTGTTCGATGCGCACGGCCACTTGATTGCCAATGCGCCGCACATGCCGGTGCACCTGGGCTCCATGGGTGAAAGCATCCAAACCGTGATCCGCGAGAACGCAGGTCGAATGCGCCCGAGCGATGTATTCGTGCTCAACGACCCGTATCACGGCGGCACCCACCTGCCGGATGTCACCGTGATCACGCCGGTGTTTCTGAATGCGGAGATTGACGGTGCTCGGCCCGGTGGCTCATCAGCTGAGCCTGCACAGCCGGTCTTCTATGTGGGCTCGCGCGGCCACCACGCCGACATCGGCGGCCTCACACCCGGCTCCATGCCGCCGTTTTCCACGCGCATTGAAGAAGAGGGCGTGCAGATCCGCAACTTCCTGCTGGTGGAAGGTGGCCGCTTGCGAGAGGCCGAAATATTCGCCTTGCTGCAAAGCGGCGAGTACCCCAGCCGCAACCCGGCGCAGAACCTGGCCGACCTCAAGGCACAGATTGCCGCCAACGAAAAGGGCGTGCAGGAACTGCGCCGCATGGTCGAGCAGTTTGGCCTGGAGGTGGTGCAGGCCTACATGCGGCATGTGCAGGACAACGCCGAAGAATCGGTGCGGCGCGTCATCACGCAGCTCAAGGACGGGGCCTACACCCTGCCACTGGACAACGGCGCGCAGATCCAGGTGGCGGTGCGCGTCAACGCCGCACACCGCAGCGCCGAGATCGATTTCACGGGCACCAGCGCGCAGCTGAGCAACAACTTCAATGCTCCGCGCGCGGTGTGCATGGCCGCGGTGCTCTATGTGTTCCGCACCCTGGTGGACGACGACATCCCGCTCAACGCGGGTTGCCTGAAGCCGCTGAAGGTGATCATTCCTGAAGGCTCGATGCTCAACCCCCTGCCGCCGGCCTCGGTGGTGGCGGGCAATGTGGAAACGTCGAGTTGCATCACCAATGCGCTGTTTGGTGCCTTGGGCGTGATGGCGGCCAGCCAGCCCACGATGAACAACTTCACCTTCGGAAATGCCCGCTATCAGTACTACGAGACCATCTCGGGCGGCAGCGGTGCCGGCGGGGTGTTTGACGAACAGGGCGCGCTCACCGGAGGGTTCGACGGCACAAGCGTGGTGCAGACCCACATGACCAATTCACGCCTCACCGACCCCGAGGTGCTGGAGTTCCGCTTCCCGGTGCGCTTGGAAGGCTATGAGATCCGCAAGGGCTCAGGCGGGGCAGGGCAGTGGCGGGGCGGCGACGGTGGCTTGCGCCGCGTGCGATTCCTTCAGGCCATGACGGCTGGCATCCTGAGCAATGGCCGTGTGCACCCGGCCTTTGGTTTGGCTGGTGGCCAGGCGGGCCAGCCCGGCATCAACCGCGTGCGGCGCGCAGACGGCACCGTGCAGGACCTGCCCCACATCGCGCAGGTGGAGATGGCCGCGGGTGATGTCTTCGAAGTGCACACGCCGGGCGGCGGGGGTTATGGGGCGCTGGCGTGCTTGCCGCCGTTGAGCCGCTGAACCTGCAGCAGCACTACGATTTCCGATTGCGAATCCAGTTTGGCGGTGGACCCCAAGCCCAGGAAGCCACCCTGCTTGATCTGGCTCTGATTGAATTCGCTCAAGCCCCCCAGCAGAATCACTTCACCGTGCCGCGCCACGACATCCGAGCGGAAGGCGCGGCGCAACTTGGTGGGCGTGGAAGCCAGGCCCGTGTCGGTCTTCACGAAGGAAGACAGTTCCTGCCATATCAGCAGGCGGATCGATTCCTGCAGGATGCGGGGGCTGATATTGAGCAGCACGCCTGCGCTTTGGTAGGTGACGCTTTGCTGCGAAGTGCCGCTGTAGGTGACGATGGAGCCCAGCGTGGGCGTGTCGGTACCGATGGTGACCGAGGCCACGCTGCCGTCGGAGGCGCGCAGCACGGGGCTGGAGATGAGCCGCACACGGCTGTCGCTGGTGAGGCGGCCGATGGACAGCGCCATGTCGCGCCCGCCCAGCCGCAACACACTCAGGTCGCCCGCTGCCGTGCCCATATTGCCGCTCAGGCGGCCTTCGAGCAGGCTGAAGATGAGCTGCACCGCGGTGTCCTTGCTTTGGGCGTCGCGCACCTCCATCACATAGGCCTGAAGCAGCACTTCCGGCACCGGAATGTCCACCTGTTCCAGGAAGTTCTTCAGGTGCTGCACATCGTTGGGGTGCCCGCGCACCACCAGAAAGTTCGGCGCGACGGTGGCTTGGGTGGGGTCTTGAAATGGCGAGGTGTTGAAGCCGCTGGACATCGACTGCGGCACCAGGGCGCTCACGGTGGCCCCATAGCCGGTGGCCTGGCCGGTGAGCACAGCGCCGCCGATGTCCAGGCTGGTTCCCCCCATCGATGGGGGTTGCCCTTCCATTGCCAAGCGCGAGGCCGTGCCGTAGGGGTCAATGGTGGCGAACTCAGTGGTCTGCGGCAGCGGTGAGGCCGAGTAGTTGAAGGTCAACCGAGGAAAAAGGGAAAAGTAGCCTGCCATCGCGGCGACTGTGCGGTGTTTGGGGGTGTAAACCCACAGCTCCTGGTCGATGGCGTTGCCACCCAACGCGGTTTCCGGGTGGATCACCAGCACACCAGACACCTCAGTGATGGTCAGCCCCAAGTTGCTCAACACTTGGCGCACCAGGGGAAGGGGATCAGCACCGCGGAAGTGGCTGAGGTCGGCCGTGATCACCACCGGGTGCACCGACGCCGAGGGCATCAGCACATAGGCCTGACGGCCCGATTCGCCCAATGTGGTTCTCAGAAACTCGGCCAGCGTGACCTGCCCCGGCGCGGCTGCCACAGGCGCGGCACTCAGGGCCCGGCCGCCATTGATCGGCAGGATGGCTCGCGGCAGGATGGGCGCCGGAAGTTGCCGCACCAGTTTCCACGGCGAAGGCGTGGCGGGTACTTGCGGCGGCGGTGTGTTGGGCTGGCCGTGCACCGGTGCGATGGGCAGCCCAGCGCCAGCCACCACCAAAACGATGAACGCCAAACCCCGGCGTGCCGCGGTGATGCCGGCAGCACGGCCGTGCCTCACGGTGCGTTGACAAAGGCTGCCAGGTCGGCCGCGGTGTAGGCGCGCCCGGGGTCCAGCACCAGGGCGGCGCGGCGGAACAGGACATCGCGTTGCGGCAGGCGCAGGTCCCAGGCATTCATGTTGGTCCAGTGGTAGATGCCGTGCTTCGCATAGGGCTGTGCGGTCGGCTGGTTGTAACCCACCGGCCCCTTGTAGTTCACCACCAGGTTGCCGTTGATCCAGGTTTGGATGAAGGGGGCTGCGGCCGGGTCGGTAGAGACGAGCGCCTGGGTGACCACCGTGATCCATTGATTGGGCACCCAACTGTTGGTGGACCAAAGGACCTGGGTGCGCACGGTGGCGGGCGTGGGGTTGGGTGCGGTGCTGCTGCGCATGACCAGGCGCATCTGTCCGTCGCGCGAGAGCAGGGCGTAGATGGGCTGCAGGCCGCTGGTGTCGCCCGCGTGCCACTGCGTGAGTTGCTGTTCGTCGTTGGTGGACCGCCAATCCGGCAGGTACACGCTGTAGGCATGCCAAAACACACGCCCACGCGGCAGGCCGCTGGTGCTGGGGTTGAATGCGGTTTCGCAACGGTAGGAGCCGGCTGTCAAGGGGTCGGTGGGCATCACCGTGAAGCGCATGGCCCAGCGGCGGCCGTCCACCGGGTCGGGCACGCGGCCAAAGCGCAGCGTGCCGCCCTGGGGCAAGGGCGTGCCGTTGATGCCGGCCTCGGGCACCCGCTGTGAAGGCATGATCAGGCCATAGCACTGCACATTGCCAAAGGGTTGCAGCGAAAGGCTGATGCCGGGGACAAACTGCGCCAGCACATCCTTGGCAAGCACCGGTGCGGCGCGGGCGCCCGGCCCGGCCGTGGTCATCAGGGTCGTCAGCAGGGCCGCCATCAGTCTTGTGATGAACTTCATGGCCGTTCTCCGTTGGTGGTGCAGGAACGGATGGTGTGGCAGCAAAGGATGGATGGCCTTGCGCGTGCTCACCGTGCAAGGCGCCGGCCGGGCGGTTGTCAGGCTTCGGGGTGACGGGCCCGGTGTAGACCTGTTGATGATCAGGGTTTTCCCGTTACACTCCCATTGATGAGCCTGTCGCACCGCCACTTGCAAACTGCACGCGCCCTGTCGCCGGCTGTGAGCACTGCTGCCCTGTTCTGCGCGGCTTCCACCACGACCACGATCAAGACCAAGATCACCACGGGCTGATCTGCCCCGGTTCGTCGTGCGCCCCACCGGCCAGACGAGCCGGGCAGGCAGCCAACACACCTTTGTGACTGTTGACTGAAAGGGCGATTGAAATGAGCAAGCGGGTAGGCCTCGTCGGATGGCGCGGCATGGTGGGCTCGGTTCTGATGGACCGCATGCAGGCCGAAAAGGACTTCGACCTCATCGAGCCGATCTTCTTCTCCACATCCAGCGCCGGCGGCAAGGCCCCGGCCATGGCCAAGCAGCACACCACGCTGCTTGACGCCAACGATGTGACGCAACTGGCCCAGTGCGACATCATCATCACCTGCCAGGGCGGTGACTACACCAAGGAAGTCTTTCCCAAGCTGCGCGCCAGCGGCTGGAGCGGTCACTGGATTGACGCGGCTTCGGCCCTGCGCATGGAAAAGGACGCGGTGATCATCCTGGATCCGGTCAACGATGGCCTGATTCGCCGCACGCTGGCAGCCGGCGGCAAAAATTGGATCGGCGGCAACTGCACCAACTCCATCCTGCTGATGGGCCTTTCCGGCCTGTTCAATGCGGGTCTGGTGGAGTGGGTGAGTTCCATGACCTACCAGGCGGCCTCGGGCGGTGGGGCCAACCACATGCGCGAACTGCTCAAGGGCATGGGTGTGTGCCACGCGGCTGCGGGTGCTGATCTGAACAACCCCGCCACGGCCATTCTGGACATCGACCGCCGCGTGGCGCAGGCTATCCGTGAAGACGTGCCCACCGAGTTCTTCGGTGCGCCCCTGGCCGGTGGCCTGATTCCCTGGATCGATTCCCAACTCGACAACGGCCAGTCCAAGGAAGAGTGGAAGGGCCAGGCCGAGGTCAACAAGATCCTGGGCCATGAAAAGACGATTCCCGTGGATGGCCTGTGCGTGCGCATCGGCGCCATGCGTTGCCACAGTCTGGCGCTGACGCTCAAGCTGAAGAAGGACCTGCCCCTGGCCGAGATTGAGGCGCTGATCAAGGCGGGCAACCCTTGGGTGAAGTGGGTGCCCAACGACCGCGCCACCACCGTCAAGGAACTGACGCCGGCGTCCATCACCGGCGGCCTGCAGGTGGGGGTGGGCCGCGTGCGCAAGCTCAACATGGGCCCGGAATATGTGTCGGCCTTCGTGATCGGCGACCAGCTGCTGTGGGGTGCCGCCGAGCCGCTGCGCCGCATGCTGCGCATCCTGCTTGAGGCCTGACACCGTTTCATGAACCGCATCGCCCTGGGCGTGCGCTACCGCGGCACGGGCTACCTGGGTTGGCAGAGTCAGCCCGGTGGCCGCACCGTGCAGGACCAGTTGGAAAAGGCGCTCTCGCAATTCGCCGCCCAGCCCATCCGAACCCTGTGCGCCGGCCGCACCGACACGGGGGTGCATGGGCTGAACCAAGTGGTGCACTTCGACGCACCCGTGCAGCGCGATCCCTTTTCCTGGGTGCGGGGCACCAACCGCTATTTGCCCGACGACATGGCCGTGCAGTGGTGTGTGCCGGTGGACCCGCGCTTTCACGCGCGCAACAGCGCGGTAGGGCGGCGCTACCGCTACCGGCTGCTGCAGTCCCCGGTGCGGCCCTCGCTGGCTGCGGGCTTGTGCGGCTGGACCTTCGAGGAACTGGACGGCCACGCCATGCAACAGAGTGCGGCCCTTCTGATCGGCGAGCACGACTTCAGTTCCTTTCGGGCCGCTCAATGCCAGGCGGCTTCGCCGGTGAAGGTGATGCGCGAGTTGCGCATCTCGCGAAGCGGCGACTTCTGGCACTTCGATTTCGAAGCCTCGGCTTTCCTGCACCACATGGTGCGCAACATCATGGGCTGCCTGCTGTTCGTGGGGCAGGGCCGCCGGCCCGCGGCCTGGATGGGGGAAGTACTGGCCGCGCGGTCGCGCACGGTGGCAGCGCCCACCTTTTCGCCCGACGGGCTGTACTTTGTGGGCCCGGTGTATGGGGCGGAGTGGGGCCTGCCCCAGGTGGCCGTGGATGCTGAGCATGGCTGAACTTGGTTGAGCATGGCTGAAGTTCCTCAAAGCGCGGGCCAGCCGACGCCCCGCGGCCGCGCCAAGGCGGCGGCTGGCCAGCGTGCAGGGCCTGTGAATTCCACGCCAGTGACGGCGGATCACGCCGTGCGCCAGTGGACCGACGCTCTGGCCGGCGGCGCGTCATGGGCCTCGCGTGAACCCGCGGCCATGCGCCTGGCGGGTTGGCTGGACTGGACCGATGCGATTGCCCTGGCGGCTGTCATCGACGGGCGGCCCGAGGGCCCGGGCCCGGTGGTGGCGCCCTCGGCGGCCGAGCCGCCTGCCGGCGCGCGCAGGCCATTGCCCGCACCGCAAGACCTCTTGGCGCAAGGCCGCACGAGGCTGCACCACACGGTAAGGTCGACACTGAGGGAAGCCTTGGGACTGGCGGGCGCGGAGCGGGTGAGGGGGCCGCAGCCCGGGCCCGCAATGGGCGCGCCACCAGTGGCGCAGCGGCGGGCCGCAACGGTCACGCCGGCGGGCCGCCCAGACCCCGCTGCACTGCGAACGGCGGTACGCCAATCCCAGCGACAGCTGGAGTCGGGCGTGGCGGCGTTGCGCGCCTCGCTGCGTGCACGCCTGGCCGAAGGGTCGGCCGCACAGCGCGAGCTGGCCGCCATCGACGCCGTGCTGGAGCAGGCCCTGCTGGAGCGGCAGCGCCACCTGCTGGCCGGCGCGGCGGCCCGGCTTTCACGGCTGGGCGAGAATGGGGACCCCCTCGCTGTCGAGCGCGGCCTCATGGCCGCCCTGGCGGCTGAACTCGAGCTCAGGCTCCAACCGCTGCAGGGCCTGGCGCAGGCGCTGCAGCCCACCGAATCCACGCATACATGATCCGTCTGTTGAACGGGGCCGCGCTGGCGGCCGGCTTGGCCGCTGCCTTGTGGGTGGCCGTCACGCATGCGGGCTCGCACCCGGCGGTGCTGCCCATGCTGGCGCTCATCGTGGCGGCCTTCCTCACCGGCGTGGCCGAACTGCGCCGCTACCGTACCGACACGCACGCCCTTTTGGTGGCCCTGAACGACGCGCAGGCCCAGCCCCCTGCCGCCATCGAACCCTGGCTGGCCTCGTTGCCCGAGGCCTTGCGAGGCGCTGCCAGGCTGCGATTGCAGGGAGACCGGGCCGCGCTGCCCGGGCCCCTGATGGCGCCCTACCTCACCAGCCTGCTGGTGCTGTTGGGCTTGCTCGGAACCTTCATCGGCATGGTGGCCACGCTGGGCGGTACGGTGTCGGCCCTGGGCGCATCGGCTGATTTGCAGGCGGTGCGGTCTGCGCTGGCTTCTCCGGTGCAGGGCCTGGGCCTGGCCTTCGGTACATCGGTGGCCGGTGTGGCGGCCTCGGCTTCCTTGGGGCTGATGTCGGCCCTGGCCCGGGGTGAGCGCACGCAGGCCTCGCGTGCGCTGGACGCGGCCCTGGCCACTGTGCTGCATGCGCATACCGAAGACCACCGACGCGCCTTGATGCTGCAGGCCCTGCAGGCCAGTGTGGCTCAGGCGCAGGTGTTGCCGGCTGTGGCGCAAGGCCTGGAGACCGCACTCTTGCAGGTGGCGGCCGAACAGCGTGCCGGCATACAGGCCCTGGTGCAGGAACAGGCCCGGTTCCACGAGCGTGCAGGCGCCGATGCGGCGCGCTTGGGTGTGGAGTTGCGCGAGGGTTTGAACCAGGCCTCGGTGTCCATGGCCGAGGGCCTGAGTACGGCCGCCGCACGCATCGAGCAAGGGCTGATGGGCAGTGCAACCCGCGCGGAGCAGGGCCTGCAGGGCACGGCCACCCGTGTGGAGCGCGCCCTGATGCAATCCGCCGTCGAAGGTGCGCAGCAATCCCGCGCCTTGCTGGAGCCGATGGTGCAAACCGGGTTGCAGCAGTTGCTGCAGCAGGTGGCGGCGCACCAAGAGGCCATGGCCGAACAGGCTCAACAGACGCAGCGCGCATTGGCGGGTGCAGCCGAACAGGGCCAGGCAGCCATGCAGGAAGCCGTGCAGGCGACTCAAGCCGCGCTCAGCGAGCAGGCCGAAGCCACCCGCTCGGCTTTTGTCCGGCATACCGCCGAGGGGTTCGATACCTTCCTGACCCGATTCGAGCAGCACACTGCCGACTGGCTGGCGCAGGCCGCGCAGGAGCAGGCGCAGCTGCACAGTGGCTTGACCACTGCGGCCACCGAGGCCATGGCCGCCTTGCGTCAACAGACATCGGACAGCCTGGCGCGCGACCGCGAACAACTGGCCGAACGCGAGCGGCTGCTCGGTGCAGTGGACACCCTGATGCAGGCCCTGCAACATGCCGCCACCGAGCAGCGGCAGGCGCTCGACGGGCTGCTGGCCACCGCTGCCCAGAAGCTGGACCACAGCGCCGAGCGCTTTGATACGCAGGCCGCGCAGGTGGCCGCCAGCCTGGCCGCCGCCACCGAGCAGGCGGGTTCTTCGGCACACACTTTGGCCACCGTGGGTGAGGGCTTCGCGCAGGCGGTGCAGGGCTTCAGCCAGGCCAACTTGGCCTTGGGTGAGCAACTCGCCGCCGTGCAGGGTGCGCTGGGTCAGCATCTGGCCCGCAGCGATGAGCAGTTGGCCTACTACGTGGCGCAGGCGCGCGAGGTGATCGAGCTGACCCTGGGCGCGCAGCAGCAGTTGTTGGAAGACCTGCGGCGGGTGTCGCGTGGTGATGGGGTGCAAGGGGTGCAATCGATGCAACCGATGCAATCGGTGCCCGATCTGCAGACGGCGGCCTGAACATGGGCGATGCAGAGACCGCGGAGGTGAGCGACGTGGGTGGCGACGGGCACGGCAGTACCGGGGCCACGCCGTGGCTGGCCTTTGGCGACTTGATGGCCGGCCTCCTGGGCGCCTTCGTGCTGGTGGTGGTGGCGCTGCTGGCCAGCCAGTTGGACCTGTCTTCGCAGTTGCAGCGTGAACAGGAGCAACGACAGGCCGAAGAGCAGCGCCGCCTGGCCCTGGAGCAGGCCCTGGCCGGCCCATTGGCAGCCGGGCGCGTGACGCTGCAGAACGGCCGCATCGGCATCAGCGGCAGCGTGCTGTTCGCCTTCAATTCCGACCAGTTGCAGCCCGAGGGGCGGCAGTTGCTGCGCTCGCTGGCCGCGCCGCTGGGCGCCTACCTGGGCGCGCGTGATGAACTGCTGATGGTCAGCGGCTTCACAGACGACCGGCAGGTGCTGGGGGCCAACCGGCGCTTCACCGACAACTGGGAACTCTCGGCCCAGCGGGCGCTGACGGTCACCCGTGCCTTGATTGAAGCGGGCGTGCCGGCCTCGCGTGTGTTCGCTGCGGCTTTCGGCGCGCAACAGCCGGTGGCCTCGAATGACGATGCCCAGGGCCGCGCCCTCAACCGGCGGGTGGAGATTGCCCCCACGCCGCGCGTGGCCGCCGCGGCCCAGGGCCGGCTGCCGTGACGCCTACCGCCGCCCAGCGGCTGCGCGAACTGCGCGCTTTGCTGCCCACGGCCGACGGCCCGCTGCGTGCGCGCGAGCCCATCCGCCAACTGTGCGCCGACATCCGACTTTCGCGCAGCGTGGACGAATCCCTGCAGTCCGCGCCGCTGCAGGCCGGTCCGCTGAATTCCCAGGGCGTGGTGGTGCGGGCCCTGCAGCGCCTGAACACCACCTCACCCGCGTATGTGCGCTGCCTGGTGGCGCAGTTGGATGCGTGGGGGGCGCTGGAGCGGCTGCAAGGGCCAGGGGCGTGAAGCGTCTCGGCGCTACAACCAGCCTGCCCGCCTGAAGCGCCAAAACAGCAGCCCCCCGCTGCCGGCGATGATGCCCAGGGCCAGGGGGTAGCCCCACTGCCAGCGCAGTTCGGGCATGTGCTCAAAGTTCATGCCCCAAATGCCCGCCAGCGCGGTGGAAACGGCGAAGATGGCGGCCCAGGCGGCCAGCCGCTTGGTGACATCCGACTCCTCGATGGTGACCATGGACAGGTTCACCTGGATGGCCGTGGCGATGGTTTCGCGGATGCCATCCAACGCGGCGTTGATGCGCACCAGATGGTCGTGCACATCGCGGAAGTACTCCTGGCTTTGCTGGCACACCGCAGGCACGCGCCCGCCATGCAGCTTGCCGGCCACTTCCACCAACGGCGCCACGGCATGGCGCACGATGGCCGCCCTTTGCTTCAGGGCGTATAGGCGTTCAAGACTTTGTCGTGCTTGCCCACGATCGAAGATGCGGGACTCGATCTCCTCGAGTTCGCTCTCCAGCCGTTCGATCAGCGGGAAGTAGCGGTCCACCACCTCGTCCATCAGCGCGTAGAGGACAAAGCCCGCGCCGCGTTTGAGGTGCTCGGGCTCGCGCTCGCAGCGCTCGCGCACACCCATGAAGCCCGGCTCGCTGTCGCGCCGCACCGACAACACGAAGTTCTCGCCGACGAACATGGCCACCTCGCCCATGCGCCAGGCGTCCTCGTCGGCCAAGGTGGAGGCGCCGCCCGGTGGCTGCGGTTCTGCGGCCACGGCCACCGCCGGCATCTTCATCACCACGAACAGGGTGCCGCCGTATTCCTCCACCTTGGGGCGTTGGTGGCCATTGCGGGCGTCTTCCACCGCCAGGTGATGCAGCTCGAATTCCAACTGCATCTGCGCCAGTTCCTCGTGGGTGGCGTCCTTGAGCGCCACCCAAACGAAGCAACCAGGCTTGACCAGCCACTGGTCGATGTCGGTCACCGGAATGTCGGACAACTTGTGCCCGTCCCCATACGCCACGCAGTTGATCAGCATCGGTCGCCTCCAGCCTGTTGCATCCCGCATTGTGCTCAAGCGCGACACGCGACAATCACCGTATGACACTCCACCGCACCCTGACCAAGATCTGCGGCCTGACCCGAGAAGCCGATGTGGATGCGGCGGTGCAGGCCGGTGCCGACTACATCGGCTTCGTGCACTACCCGCCCAGCCCGCGCCATGTGGCGCTGGAGCGCGCAGCGGCCTTGGCCGCGCGGCTGCCGCCGCAGGTGACGCCGGTGCTGTTGTTCGTCAACCCCGACGCGGCGCTGGTGCAGGCCGGTTTGGCCGCCGTGCCGCGCGCGCTGGTGCAGTTCCATGGTGACGAAACGCCGCAGCAATGCCACTGCGCGGCGCAGGGGCATGCCTTCTGGCGTGCGGCCCGCATGCAGCCGGGCTTTGACTTGCTAAAATTTGCGGCACAGTTTCAACAGGCGCAGGCCGTCCTGCTCGACGCCCATGTCGAGAGCTACGGCGGCGCCGGAAAGTCCTTCGATTGGTCGCTCATTCCCGCCGGCGTCCCCGCTCGGCTCGTTTTGTCTGGTGGGTTGAATCCTGCCAATGTGATCGATGGCATCGCCCGCATACGGCCCTGGGCCGTTGATGTGAGCTCCGGCGTGGAAGTTGCCAAAGGCATCAAGGACGCCGGATTGATGAAGGACTTTTGTGAGGCGGTGCGCCAAGCGGACCGTCAAATCCCATGCTGAATTACGCCCAACCCGATGCCCGGGGCCACTTTGGCCCTTATGGCGGCACCTTCGTGGCCGAAACCCTCATCCACGCGCTGGATGAACTGAAGGCCATCTACGCCAAGTACCAGCACGACCCGGAATTCCTGGCCGAATTCCGCCGTGAACTCAAGCACTTCGTGGGCCGCCCCAGCCCGATCTACCACGCCGACCGCCTCAGCCGTGAACTGGGCGGCGCGCAGATCTACCTCAAGCGCGAAGACCTGAACCACACGGGGGCGCACAAGGTGAACAACACCATCGGGCAGGCTCTGCTGGCCAAGCGCATGGGCAAGCCGCGCGTGATTGCGGAAACCGGTGCCGGCCAGCACGGCGTGGCCACGGCCACCATCTGCGCCCGCTATGGCCTGGAATGCGTGGTGTACATGGGCCGCGAAGATGTGAAGCGTCAGAGCCCCAATGTGTACCGCA
>CAMCTE010000063.1 GCA_945878385.1 Azohydromonas lata NBRC 102462
CGAAGCGCCGCTGCGGATGCTGGAAGGCCGCCTGGATGAGGCCGCGATGTCCAAGCTCAATGGCCGGGCCGAGGCCGGCGAAACCTTTGAGGCGGTGGCGCGTGCGGCCCTGGACGCCATCGGACGCACGGGCGCAGCACCCAATAAAAAAGCCCAAGGTGCGGCGGTAACTGCTGCGGGGGCTGCAGGCGCTGCAGGGGAGGCTCCCGCCGCAGCACGCACCTGGGGCGCCTTCTGGGGCCGCCTGTTCGCGCCCGACCTGCCCCGCCTGGCGGCCGAACACGCGGTGCTGGTGCTGTCGTCCACGCTGCTGGCCGCGTTGGTGGGCATCCCGCTGGGCATTGCCGCGCAACGCTACCCGCGCTGGGCGGGCAGCATCCTGGGCACGGTGGGCCTGCTGCAAACCATTCCCTCGCTGGCCCTGCTGGCCGCACTCATTGCCGCACTCGGGCGCATCGGAACCGTGCCGGCTCTGATCGCGCTGTTCCTGTATGCCCTGCTGCCCATCGTCAGTGCCACACAGGCCGCCTTGAGCGAAGTGCCACCGGGCCTGCGGCAGGCCGGGCTGGCCTTGGGCCTGCGCCCGGCGCAGGTGCTGTGGCATGTGGAGCTTGCCGTGACGCAGCCGCTGATCATGGCCGGCGTGGGGGCCGCCGCCGTGATTGGCGTGGGCACCGCCACTGTGGCCGCTTTCGTGGGCGCGGGTGGTTTGGGTGAGCGCATCGTGGCCGGCCTGGCCGTCAATGATGCGGCCTTGATGATGGCCGGTGCGGTCCCGGCAGCGGCATTGGCGGTGTTGGTGCAAGCCCTGTTCAAGCGCCGCAGAGCCTGATCACAGCCCGGCGCCGCAGGGCATGTGGCCGGCCGCGCAGACGCCTCAGAACGCCGCCACCGCCCCGTTTGAGCGCGGATCGAAGCCGCCTTCCAGCACCCCATTGGGGTGCCGCACCAACATCCCGGCGTGGCCCACGGCCTCGTCCCAGGCACCGATGGTTTCCACCTCGTGGCCCCATTGGCGCAACTGCGTCACCACCTCGGGCGCCCAACGCGATTCCAGCTTGAGCGTGTCGCTGGCGTTGCCCCACGTGCGGCCCAAGAGCCAGCGCGGGCGCGAAATGGCCAACTGCGGATGGTCGCCGAAGTGGCGCGCACGGTTGAAGATGGTGGCTTGCGTTTGCGGTTGCCCGTCACCGCCCATCGTGCCGTAAACCATGAAGCCCCCGTCGCCGAATTGCGCCAGTGCGGCATTGAGCGTGTGGAAGGGTTTCTTGCACGGCTCCAGGGTGTTGATGTGTTCGGGCTGAAGGCTGAAGCTGCAGCCCCGGTTCTGCCAATTCACGCCGGTCTCGGGCAACACGATACCGCTGCCGAACTCGTGATAGATGCTCTGGATGAAGGACACGGCCACGCCGTGGCGGTCGATCACGCCCATCCAAATCGTGTCGCCGGGGTCGGTGCGCCGGCCCCAAGGCAGAGCCCGTTGGGGGTCGTAGTCGGCGAGCAGTTCGTCCAGGAAGGCGGGGGCCAGCAGGTCTTGAGCCTGCAGCTTCATGAAGGCACGGTCGGTCACATGCGCATCGCGCACCTTGAAGGCCCGCTTGGTGGCTTCCACCTGGGCGTGAACGAAGGCAGCACTTTCAGTGCCCTGGCGCCAATCCTGCACCTTGAGCATGCGCTCCATCAGGCCCAGGATCATCAGCGACACCACCCCCTGCGAGGGCGGCACCATGTTGTGCAGGCGCGCGCCGTGGGCATTCAGCGTCAGCGGGTCCACCAGGCTCGCGTGATGGGCCTTCAGGTCTTCCAGGGCCACAGGGCTGCCCAGGGCCTGCAACTCCGCAGCCATCTGGCGCGCCAAGGCACCGCGGTAGAAGTCGTCCGTGCCCTTGTGGGCAATGCGCTGCAGCGTGGTGGCCAGGCGCGGTTGCTTGAACCACTGACCGGGCTGCGGCACCGCACCGCCGGGCAGGAAGGTTTCGGCAAAGCCCGGCACATGCTCGATGTCGGCCCGCTTGGCCGCGGTCAGCGCGCTTTGGCTGAGGGTGGTGGGGATGCCGCTGCGGGCATGGTGGATGGCGTCGCCCAGCAGGCGCGACAGCGGCAGGCGCCCGCCCAGGGACTGCTGCGACAGACGATGCGCGGCGCCCCAACCACTGACGGTACCGGCCACGGTGAGGGCAGCCTGCGCGCCGCGAAACGCGATGCTGCCGGTGATGCCGCGCTGGGCATAGGCTTGGCGAGTGGCCGCGCGTGCGCTGCGGCCGCTGGCATCAATGCCACCGGGCACGCCATTGGGCCCGCGAATGACCCAGAAGCCATCACCGCCAATGGAGTTCATGTGCGGGTACACCACCGCGATGGTGGCCGCTGCGGCAATCATGGCCTCCAGCGCATTGCCGCCTTCGCGCAGCACATCCACGGCCGACTGCGCGGCCAGGGAGTGGGGGGCCACGGCCATGCCGCGGGTGCCGTATAGGGATTGCATCGTGTCGACTCGTTGGGGGGCGGCCATCGTCAACGGCCTCGCCCCGGGGATGATGGGAACTGCAGCGGGGCACGGCGGGGAACTACTTCAGGATCGTCTCGCGCATGAACAGGATCGTGGCGTAGAACTGGAAGTCGGCGTTTTCCTTGCGGGCGAATCCGTGGCCTTCGTTTTCGGCGCGCAGGTACCACACGGTGGTGCCGTTGGCCCGGGCCTTGGCCACGATCTGCTCGGCCTCGGTCCAGGGCACGCGCGGGTCGTTCTTGCCCTGCACCACGAACATCGGCTTCTTGATCTTGTGCGCGTTGGTCAGGGGCGAGATTTGATTCAGGAACTCGCGCATCGACGGGTCGCGCTCGTCGCCGTACTCCACTCGGCGCAGGTCGCGCCGGTAGCTTTCCGTGGTTTCCAGGAAGGTGACGAAGTGGGAGATGCCCACCACATCGATGTTGCCGGCGATGCGCTCGCCGTAGTGGGTGGCCACCGCCAGGCTCATGTAGCCGCCGTAGCTGCCGCCGGTGACCAGCACGCGTGAGGCGTCCAGGTCGGGCTGCTGCGCGATCCAATCCAGCAAGGCGCCGATGTCCTTGACCGAGTCTTCACGCAGCTTGCCGTTGTCCAGGGCCACGAAGGTCTTGCCGTAACCGGTGGAGCCGCGCACATTGGGCTGGATGAGGGCAATGCCCATCTCCTGCACATAGTACTGGTTGCGGTTGAGGAAGCCCACCTTGGCCTGCGCCTCGGGGCCGCCGTGGATGTTGATCAGCACCGGGCGCTTGCCGGTGAATTTTGCGGGCGGGCGCGAGATGAGGCCGGAGATGGTGCGGCCGTCGAAGCTTTTCCAGCGGATGATCTGCTGCTCGCTGAAGCTGGCCACATTCAGGTCGGGGTGGGCATAGGCCTTGGTCCACTGGGTGACCTTGCCGCTGCTTGCCTCCAGCGTGTAGATCTGGCCGGGGCCCCTGGCACCGTTCACACCGAAGGCCGCCAGCGCCTGCTTCTTGTGAAAGCGCATGCCGCCCACGCTGCCCTCGGGCAGGCCTTTGAAGCTGCGCTCGCTGTAGTGGTTGGCCACATCGAAGAAGCGCGGCTCGTCCTTGCCATCCACATTCACCGAGGCCGCCAGCAGCTTGCCGTCATCGCTCATGGCAGCGCCCGCCACATCCCAGGGAATGTGGCCGGTGATGCGCTTGAGCGCACCGGTCTTGAAGTCGAAGGTGGCCAGTTCGCGGAATTCGCCGAAGCGGTCGGTGGCCACCAGCAGGCCGGAACCATCGGGCAGGAAGCGGGTGGCCGCATGAACGCCGCGCACATTCGATCCCGGCTCGGGCAGCACCTGTCGGCGCTGGCCACTGTCCACATCCAACAGCCACACCTGCGATTCGTTGGCCGAAAGGTAGCGGTTGATGATCAAGGTCTTCTCGTCCTTGGACAGCGTGCCCGCGTTCCAGCCCGTGCCCGGCAGTTCGGCCAGCACCTTCAGGGAAGAAGGGTTCATCGGGTCCATGGTGCGCAGCACCGTGTTGACGGTGGTGCGCGTGCCGCCGCGCGCGGTGCGGTCCAGCGGCACGGAGCTGAACAGGAAGCGGCCGCTCTGGTTGAACCAGGTTTCGAAGGAATGCCGCTCGTCGGGGTTGGTCAGCAAGGTGGACTGGCGCGAAGGCAAATCCAGCCGGTAGAGCTGCGACACCTCGTTGCCACCCGTGGCGCGGGGGTAGATGAGGAAGCGACCTTCTTTGGGTTCGTAGTGGGCCGAGCTGACGGGTTCGGGCCCGTCGGTAAGGGGTTCGAGCTTGCCCATGGGCTCAGCCAGGCGGAAGAGGTGCGTGACGCTGGAGCCTGGCGCCCGGTGCGTGACGATCATCTCGGGCTTGGTGGGGTGCCAGGTGACGAAGCCGTGGCCACGGAAGTCGGTGTACTTCTCCACCTGCGCGGCCAGCGAGCCCGGGATGGGCGGAATGCCCTGCACCAGCAGGTTGGCGTTGGGCGCAATGACTGCAGCGGGTGCCGGCCCGGGCGCGGGCGGGGCCACGACCGCGCAAGCGGAAAGGAGGGACAGGGTGGACAGGAGGGCCGGCAGGCCCAATGTCTTCCAGGGGGTTCGCATGCACTTCATCAGAACGCTTCCTTTTCCGCTTCGAGGTAGGCCAGGCTCACATACTTGCCAATATTGTTGGCGAAGCCTTGCATAGTAGCGGCGCGCGCAGCCACCCTCGGGTCGGCCAGCACCATGGCCTTGGCCTGCGCCTCGGTCTTGTCTTCCTTCACCGCGCGCAGGCAGTTTTCCCAAATGCCGCGCAGGAATGCGCCATAGGCGTCCAGCAGTTCGGTGGAGGCCGCTCCGTGACCAGGCACCCACAGTTGCCGGGCGCCCGCATGGCGCTTGAGCTGTTCATAGCAGGCCAGGGTGCCGGGGTAGGAACCATCGTCCATGTTGGCGATGCGGTTGCCCATGGCCACATCGCCCACGCAGGTCAAGCCTTCTTCCACCACCTGAACGCACAGGTCGGAAGGCGTGTGGGCCACGCCGTAGTGGTGCATGCCAAAGGTGAGCCCCGCGATGGCCAGCGTTTGCCCGTGCTGCACCGTGCGGTTGGGCGGCACGATTTCGGTGCCCAGGGTGGATTGGTTGGTCCAACGCTCCATCAGGCCCCGCCACAGCGCGCCTTCGTGGCCGCGGATCATCTGCTGCGTATGCGGCAGCGCATAGATGGGCAATTCAGGGCCGTAGGCCTTGGCAAAGGCGTGATTGCCCAGCCAATGGTCGCCGTGGTAGTGGCTGTTGAAGACCGCCACCACCGGCAGCGCGGTGAGCCGGCGGATCATGCGAATGGCCATTTCGCCGATCTGCAGCGAACAGCCCGAGTCCATCACCACCACGCCCTGCGGGCCGATGGCAAACACCACATTGGCCATCAGGCCACGGTTTTCGGGGGTGGGAAAGCCGTCGGGGGACTCGATCATCCACACCCGGCGGCTGAGCCGCACTGGCGCGCGGTCCGGTACCGGCGGGCCGATGATGAAGTCTTGCGTCTGCTCGGCCCAAGCCGCCAGCGCCTGCCAATCCGACAGTGCGGCAGCAGCACCCCACACACCCGCCGTGGCCAGGAACCTGCGCCTGTTCATGGAGCCCTTCCTTGCCGGCCGATGCCGGGCCCACTGCGAATGCAAGGGCCGCAGCGTGTTCGGCTAGCGCTGCGAAGCGGGCAGAAGCCGATCGGCGACCTCCACCTCGTCTGTGGAGTCCAACTCAATGGCCACCTGCGTACACACCGCCCGGCACAAGGTGGCCACCCGTTCGCTTTGCAGCCGATAGTAGATTTGGGTGCCGTCGCGCCGCTTGGACAGGATGCCGCTGCGGTACAGCGTGCCCAAGTGCTGCGACATGTTCGGCTGCGTGGTGTCGATCAGCTCCAGCAGTTGCGACACATTCTTTTCCTCCTGGCACACCGCGCTGATGATCTTCAGCCGTACCGGCGTGGCCAGGATGGAGAACAGTTCGGCAGCCGAATCAAAGACCCGGTCCTGGTCGAGATCAGGTTCGTCGTGGCGGGCGTCAGCGCTCATTCGCATAGTCTATGCGAAACCACGGATATGTGGGCGCCCGTGACGGCCCACCATCGCTGTACAAGCGGGCCTGGTGTCCACCCGCACCATGGCCGCGCGCCAGCGCCCTAGCGCTTGATCGGTGGCTCGGTCGGTGGTTTGGTCGGTGGCTTGGTCTCGAACCCGTAGTGGTCGCGGTCCAGCACCGCGGCCACCGCCGTCACCTCTTCGGGGAACAGACCCATGTTCAGTTCGGTGCTGCAGTAGTCGACCATGCCCCGCAAGAGCCCAGCGGTGTTGACCTTGCCCTGCGGGCGGTAGATGGCGCTGCCGTTGCCGCCCACCTTGCGCACATGGCATGCGGTGCATTGGTGTTCTGCCATCAGCTTCTGCCCCAAAGCCAGGTCGGCACCCTTGAAGAGCAAAGCGGGTTGCGCATGGGCAAGCGGGGCCCACAGCAAGGCCGCGAAGATGAGGGCAGGAAGGGTTTTCACGATGGTTTGTTCCAGTCCGTGCAAGTAGATTCGATTTCACTGATATTTAACGCCACCACGAACGGGATGGCAAGTGCGGGCGGCAGTGCGCCGCCGTGGCCCTCCCCACTGCGCACGCAGCAGCCAGTGACACACAATACGCCCGTTTTACAAGAAGGAGCAATGCCCATGCACATCGTCCGAACCCTGGCGCTGGCCACCTTGGCAGCGGCCTCAGCAGCGGCCTCTCATGGGGCTGCGGCCCAAACGGATGTGAACCTGGCCCGCAACCTGGCCGCCACCTGCGCCAATTGCCATGGCACCAACGGCAATGCGGTGGGCAAGGATGTCAAGCCCCTGGCGGGCGTGCCGGCTGCCAACATCACCGGGCTGATGGCCGCCTACAAGGCGGGCGCTGTTCCGGGCGCCACCATCATGCACCAGATCGCCAAGGGCTATACCGACGATCAGATCAAGCTGATCGCCGAGTACCTGGCCGCGCAGAAGCCGGCGGCCAAGAAGTAAAGGATGAACGCCATGAACAAGCACTCGATTTCCCGCCGCCGCCTGTTGGGTGCCGGCTCTGCGCTCGCTGGTTTGTCGATGGCCGGCTGCGCCACCACCGACACCGGTCCTTCCATCGGCCGTGTGGTGGTGATCGGCGGGGGCTTCGGCGGCAGCACCGCCGCGCATTACCTGAAGATGTGGGGCGGCAACATTGAAGTCACCCTGGTGGAGCGCAATGCCAGCTTCATCTCCTGCCCCATGAGCAACCTGGTGGTGGGCGGCTACAAGCAGATCGGCGAAATCACCAAGGGCTACGACGGCCTGAAGGCCATGAGCATCAAGGTGGTGCAGGGTGAAGTCACCGCCATCGATGCCGCCGGCAAGAAGGTGCGGCTGGCCGATGGCACTCAACTGGCCTACGACCGGCTGGTGGTGTCCCCCGGCGTGGACTTCATGAACGAAACCGTGGGCGGCCTGGCCACCCCGGCCGCGCAGGCCAAGTTCCTGCACAGCTGGAAGGCGGGCCCGCAGACGGTGGCCCTGCGCCAGCAGATCACGGCCATGCGCGACGGCGGCGTGGTGGCCATTTCCATTCCGAAGGCCCCCTACCGCTGCCCGCCCGGCCCCTACGAGCGCGCCTGCATGGTGGCCGCCTACCTGAAGGAGCACAAGCCCAAGAGCAAGGTGCTGGTGCTGGATGGCAACCCGGAAATCGTCTCGAAGAAGGGCCTGTTCGAGAAGGCCTTCAAGGACCGCTACAGCGGCATCCTGGAATACCGCGCAAACGCCGAACTCAAGGAAGTGGATGCCGCCAACAGCGTGGCCAAGCTCGAGTTCGAAGACGTGAAGGCCGATGTGATCAACGTGATCCCGCCGCAGCGCGCCGGCGACCTGGCGCGCAGCGCGGGCCTGATCAATGCCAACAACCGCTGGGTGGGCGTGAACTGGCTGACGATGGAATCCACCGCCGCCGCGGGCATCCATGTGCTGGGCGACGCCACCATGAGTGCACCGGCCATGCCCAAGTCGGGCCACATGGCCAACCAGCATGCCAAAGTGTCGGCCGCGGCCATCATCAACCAGCTCAAGGGCCTGCCGGTGAACGCCACGCCGGTGGTGATGAACACCTGCTACAGCTTCGTGTCGAAGACCGAGGTGGTGCATGTGGCCTCGGTGCATCAGTACAACGCCGAGCAGAAGACCTTCCTGGCGGTGCCGGGTTCGGGCGGTGTCTCTGCTGCAGCCAGCGAACTCGAAGGCCGCTATGCACTGAGTTGGGCCGACAACATCTGGGCCGACATGCTTCGGGCGTGAGCCCCCGCGCAGCGCGGTCTTTGCCGCGCCGCCGTCATGGCTGGGTCAGCATAAAGGGCACCCGCGGGTGCCCTTTTTCATGCGATGCCCGGGTTGCCCTGCACACCCATCAGCTTGGGCGTGTTGATCTTGCGCGCTTTCACGCGCCCACCCTGCTGGCCCTTGAGCCACTGTTCCACCAACTCCCACACCGGCTTGTTGCCGGCGCGTGAGGCTTCTTCGGCCACCGGCGCCCAGCCGGCCACCTTGTAGGTTTTGCCGGCCTCGATGGGCTTGCCGCGCAGGCGCATCTCGCTGATTCGGCCGCCCATCTTTTCGCCCGGGGTGCAGGTGTAGGTCAGCCCCCCCACGCGCACCATGTCCCCGCCCTGCTGGTACTAGGGGTCGGGGTTAATGAGGTTGTCGGCCACATCTTCGAGGATGGTCTTGATCGTCTCGCCGCTCATGTTGGTGAGCGTGGCGTACGGGTAGGTGATGGCCAACTGGTCCATCATCAGTTCGCGCGTGATCACATCGCCCGGCAGCAGCGAAGTGCCCCAGCGGAAGCCCGGCGAGAAGGCCATGTCGGCACCCTGCACATCCATCAGCGCATCACAGATCAGTTGGTCCCAACTGCCGTTGAAGTTGCCGCGGCGGTAGAGCAGGCCGTCGGTCACGGCCAGTCGTTCAGCAAGCTTGGCCTCATAGGGCGCACGGATCTTGGTGATCAAGGCGTCCATCGCTGGGTCGGCCTTGAGCTGATTGGCAAACACGGGCAGCAGGCGATAGCGGAAGTCGGTGACCTTGCCGCCCTTCACCTCGAAGTCCATCACGCCCAGGAACTTGCCGTTGCTGCCGGCGTTGGTCACCAGCGTGGTGCCGCCCGGGTTCTTCACCGGAATGGCCACCGGCACGCCGTCGTGCGTGTGCCCGCCCAGAATGGCATCGATGCCGCGCACGCGGCTGGCCATCTTCAGGTCCACATCCATGCCGTTGTGCGACAGCAGCACCACGACCTGCGCGCCTTGGGCCCGCGCCTCGTCCACCACCTTCTGCATGTTGGCGTCCTGGATGCCAAAGCTCCAGTCGGCCACCATGTAGCGCGGGTTGGCAATCGGCGTGTAGGGGAAGGCCTGGCCCACGATGGCCACCGGCACGCCGTTGATGGGACGGATCACATAGGGCTTGAAGACCGCATCATCGAAGTCGGTCGTGCGCACGTTCTGAGCCACGAAGTCCACCTTCTGCGCACCGCCGGGCGTGCCCGGCGCGGATTGGCCATTGAAGTCCTTCTCGATGATCTCCTGCACCCGCTTCATGCCGTAAGTGAACTCCCAGTGGCCGGTCATCACATCCACGGTGAGCAGCTTGCAGGCGTCCACCATGTCCTGCGCATTCGTCCACAGCGAGGTGGCCGAGCCCTGCCAGGTGTCGCCCCCGTCCAGCAGCAGCGCGCCCGGCCGGCTGGCCTTGAGTTGTTTGACCAGAGTAGCCAAGTGCGCGAAGCCGCCCACCTTGCCGTAGCGGCGCGCAGCGGTTTCGAAGTCCAAGTAGGTGTAAGCATGGGCCTGCGGGGTGCCGGCTGGAATGCCCGCCGCCTTCAGTAAGCGCTCACCAACCAAGTGAGGGAGGTTGCCGTTCATCGAGCCCACGCCCATGTTCACGCTGGGTTCGCGGAAGTGGATGGGTTTGAGCTGCGCGTGGCAATCGGTCATGTGCAGCAGGCTCACATTGCCAAAGGGGGCCATGTCGTACAGGCCCCCGGGGGCGGTGCCGGCGGTTTGCGCATCGGCCTGCGCATGGCGCCCGAGCGCCATGCCCGCCACACCGGCGGCGGCCAGCACCTGAAGGAATTCGCGCTTGCTCAAGCTCATAAATAAGTTCTCACTGATGTATTGATTTGAAAAATGGGGTCAGACCCCATTTCTCGTCTGACCCCGCTTATTGGGCGTTCACCGGGGATTTGGGGTCGAGCAACAGCGCCATCACATGGCGGATCTGGTCTTCGCTGAGCAGCTTGGCATGGCCGAAGCGCGGCATGCCCGAGCAGGCCATGTAGGCGTTGCTGTTCCAGATCTTGGCCCAGGTGTACTTCAGGATGGGCTCGGCGGCCGCGCTGTTGGGGTCGGTCACGCCGCGCAGCTTGCCGTATTGGTAGAGGCTGGGCCCAATGGTGCCGTAGCTGATCTCGGCCTTGCTGATCTGGTGGCAGTTGTAGCACTGGGCTCCGTTGCCCTTGGTGTCGGCACTGGCGTCGGTCCAGGTCATGCCGCGGCCGTTCTGCGCCAGTTTTTCGCCTTCACGCCAATCGCCCAGGTACTGCCCGGCGGCCGGCCACTTCACCGTGGCCATGGCCTCCTGCATCACCTTCTGCATGGTCTCGGGCGGGGGCATCTTGTCGGATGAACAGGCCGATTGCGCAAGGTCTTGCTGGATGCGGTCGACCTTGGCGATGCCCTGATCGCGGAAGGCCACCTTGATCATCGCGTTGGCCTGCGCGTCCAGTTCCTGTGGCGAAGGCAAGGAGGCGCACCCCACGGTGGTGAAGGCCGCCGTGGCAGCCGCCGCCCACAGGGACGTGGTGCGCAGAGTGGGGCGTGGTGTGGCGGCTTGAATAGCCTTGACGATGGTATTCAACATGGTCTGCTCTCCTGCTTGGGGTTCAGCGCTTGATGGCCGGCGCGATGGACTCGGCGCCCTTGGCATTCACGCCCATGTACACGCCCAGCGCCACCGTGAGGTCAGAGGCGAAGCCGGGGTAGGGGAAGCGCTGCTGGCGGTAACAATCGTTCAGGCGGAACTGCATGCTCCACATGGCGCCCTGGCTCACGCGGTAGGCCGGCCAGGCCGCGAAGCCGATGCCGTCACCGGGGTTCTTGGTGAGGTTGGGCAGTTCCTGCAGGCGAATGCGCTTGCCGTCAGAGGCGTGGCAAGAGGCGCAGGAGAAATCCATCGGCCCGCCGCGAAAGAAGAAGGCGCGCTTGCCCAGTTCGTAGAAGCGCTGCTCTTCCAGGTGAGCCTGCGGCAGGTTGAACTTCTGGCCGCGGGACTCGGCGGCCACCCAGGTGGCCAGCGCGGTCACATTGGCCATTTCGCCACGGCCGAAGGGGGTCTTGATGATTTCCTCGGCATTGAAGCCCTGCAGGTTGGCCATGCAGGTCACCAGGCGGCTTTCGACATCCTGCACCTTGCCGGTGTCGGCGAAGTAGCGCGGCAACTGCACCCAGGCGCCCTTGACCACGCCAGGGCCCAGGCCCAGGTCGCACTTCTCAAGGCTGGCCTTTTTGGGCCCGCGCGCCTGCTTCCACAGGTCTTCGCCCTTGGCCTCGAAGAGCTCGGCCGGGTTGCCGTCTTCGAGCATCTTGCGGTATTCGGCAATGCCGTCGGCAGTGGATTTGGCTTGGGCCGCAACGAGCAGGGGTGCGGCACAAACGGCGGCCACCAGGGCCTTGAGGATGGGCTTCATGGAGGGGCTCCTGGGTTCGGCTCGGTCAGCTGACCGTTGCTTCGTCGGTGCGCTTGTCGCCTTTGTTGTCGGTCCAAGTGACGGCAATCTTGTCGCCGGCCTTGGCGCCCTTCACGTTGAACTGCAGAAAGGGGTTCTTCGACACCGCCGGGCCCCACTGGGCCGAAAAGACGGGCTTGCCGTTGTGGCTGGCGCTGACATCCTGGATGAACCAAGCCGGAATGGTCTTGCCGGCGGAATCCTTGCGCTGGCCGGTTTCCATTTCGTGGCTCATGAGAACGCGGACGGTGGCCTTGTCGCCGGCGGCTTGGGCGCGAATGCGCATGGGGTCTGCCATGTTGGGCTCCTGAAACTTTTGAGTTCGATTCGAACGGGGCGTGTTGGGGGCGTGTTGGGGGCGTGTTGGGGGCGTGTTCGGCGTAGGGGCCGCGATCAGCCGCCGCAACCGCCCAGCGTGA
>CAMCTE010000064.1 GCA_945878385.1 Azohydromonas lata NBRC 102462
TCGCGGCCTCGGGCCCGCGTGGGGGCTTCTACGACATCCCCCAGGAAGCCGCCTTCGACCGCCAGTTGGCACGCACGGTGCTGGACAAGAAGGAATTCATCTTCGATGTGCAGGGCCACTTCGTGAATCCAACCGGCGCCTGGACCAAGCGCTTGCCCGAAACCGCGCGGCCCCTGCGCATGCCCAAGACCGAGGCCTGTGGCCCATCCAAGGGGCCCGGTACGCGCGACTACCTGCAGTGCATCGGGCCAGACGAGTTCATCAAGGATGTCTTTCTGGACTCCGACACCGACCTGATGGTTCTGTCCTTCGTGCCTTCCACCCGCGAAGGGGAGCCACTCACCATCGAAGAGGCCTCGGCCACCGCACAGATCGTGGAGCGACTGGACGGCATGCACCGTCTTTACATCCATGGCCGAGTGAACCCCAACCAGAGGGGTGACCTGGAAGGGATGCAGGAACTGGCCCAGCGCTACAAGGTCAGTGCCTGGAAAACCTACACCCAGTGGGGGCCGGAGGGCAAAGGTTTCTGGATGGACGACGACCCGGGCTTGGCGATGATCGAACAGGCGCGCCGCCTGGGCGTGAAGAACATCTGCATCCACAAGGGCCTGCCCTTCGGGCAACGCTCCTACGAACACTCCACCTGCGCCGACATCGGGCGCGTGGCCCGGCGGTTTCCCGATGTCAACTTCCTCATCTACCAATCGGGCTTCGTGGCGGGCAAGGCCGAGGGGCCGTACGACCCCCAGCGCGCCGACGGTATCGACGCCCTGGTCACCAGCTTGGCGCAGGCCGGTGTGAAGCCGGGCGCCAATGTGTATGCCGAACTGGGCTCCACGTGGCGCTTCCTGATGCGCGACCCGGATTCCGCGGCCCATGCCTTGGGCAAATTGTTCAAGGCGGTGGGCACTTCGAATGTGCTGTGGGGCACGGACAGCATCTGGTACGGCTCGCCCCAAGACCAGATCCAAGCATTCCGAACCTTCCAGATTTCGCCGGCCCTGCGCGATCAGTACGGTTACCCGGAAATCACGCCGCAGGTTCGCGCGCAGGTCTTCGGTCAGAACGCCCTGCGCCTGTATCCCGTGCCCGCCGATGTGTTGGACCGGCACCTGGGGCGTGACCGGTTGGCGCTGGAGCGGCTGAAGTATGCCGAGCAGGCCGACCCCTCGTTTGCCACGCACGGCCCGAGGAATCGGCGCGAGTTCTTCAACCTGATGGCCTGGTCGGGCGGGCTTTGAATCCATGGCCGATCGTCAATCACCGCTGAGCACGGCGCGCCCTTGGAGTGCAAGCCTGTTGGATGGCGTGTTGGTAGGCGTGTTGGTAGGCGTGTGGGTCGGGTGTTGCTTCATGCCCAGGAATTGAGCCAAGCGGTTTACACCGCTTCATGGCCCATGTTGCAATCGAGTATTGAATCTGGAGTGTCCGAATGAAGATCAACCCCTTGGGCCTTGTTCTCCTGTTGCTGCCTGTGCTGGCCTGTGGCCCTGTCGCACACGCGCAGCAGGCCAACCCACCTGCCGCGCATTTCAGCGTCAAGCTGCTCACGCCTGAGGCGGCACTGACCGCCGCACAGGCCGCGCTGAACCACTGCCGCAAGGCGGGGTATCAGGTGGCCGTGGCCGTTGCCGACCGCTCTGGCCTGACGCAGGTGCTGCTGCGCGATCGATTCGCCGGAGCCCACACGGTGGAGGTGGCGCAGAAGAAGGCGTGGACGGCGGCCAGCTTTCGCATCAGTACCACCGAACTGGCCAAGGAAACCCAGGCCGGCAAGCCCATGAGCGGCATCCGCGGCGGCTCGCAGGTGATGGCCATCGGTGGGGGTTTGGTGATCGAAGCCGGCGGCAGCACCTTTGGGGCCATTGGTGTCTCGGGGGCGCCGGGTGGCGATGCCGACGATGCCTGCGCCATGGCCGGCATCAAGGCCATCGCTGATTCACTCGAGTTCTGAAGAACCTGCCGCTGCAGATGAACACGGGCTGGGCCACACTGGGCGGATGCTCACCTTGAATCTGGGGCCGTTGGCCCTGCCTCTGGCCCCGTTGCTGTTGCTGCTGTTCCTCTTTGGAACCGCCTGGGCGGTGCGGCGCCACGCCCAACCAGTGGACCGCGAGGCGGCCGACACCGCCGTGTGGTGGTCGGTGGCCGCCGGGTTGTTGGCCGCGCGAGTGGCTCATGTGCTGAGCCACTGGAGCAGCTACGGCACCACCCCGCTGGACATGCTCGACATCCGCGATGGCGGCTTCCTGTGGCAGGCCGGCGCATTGGCGGGGGCAGCTGTCATGGTGTGGCGCGTGCGGCGCACGGTGCGGGAGTCCGGTCGCGTCGTGCTGGCTACCGCGGCGGCCGGGCTGGTGCTGTGGTGGGGCGCCTCGGCCCTCGTGCCGTGGCTGCGTCCGGCGCCTGGGCAGCAGTTGGCTGAGATCACCGCACCCTTGGTGCCCGTGTCGAACGCCACGCCGCCCACAACCGAAGCGTCTGCCCCATCAGAGAGCCCGCTTGCGGCGGCCTCTGGCCTGACCCTGCAAGAGATCGCACAGCGCGCCGGCGGCAAGCCGGTGGTGCTCAACCTGTGGGCCACCTGGTGCGGCCCGTGCCGCGCGGAAATGCCGCTGCTGGCCCGCGCGCAACGCGCGCACCCCGAGGTGCTGTTCATCTTCGCCAACCAGGGCGAAGGGGAGGCGGCCATCCGCGGCTACCTGCAGCGCGAGCGCCTGGATTTGCAGGACGTGTGGCGCGACCCCGCTTCAGCCCTGGGTGCGGCGGTGGGCTCCAGCGGCTTGCCCACCACCGTGTATTTCGACGCGCAAGGCCGGCGTGTGGGTGCCCATGTCGGCGTGCTCAGCGAGGGTGCGTTGCAGGTGATCATCCGCAAGGTCAGCGCGCCGCAGCAGGGTTCATAGAATCTACGCAGTCCAAACCCATCGCACTCCCATCATCGACAGGCAACCCCACATGAACCGCTTCCGACCCCACGCCCTTACCTTTATCCTGAGCGCCACCTTGGCCGCCGCGGCCACGGCTCAAGTGACCGTGGCCGACCCCTGGGTGCGCGCCACCGTGCCCCAGCAGAAGGCCACCGGCATGTTCGCCGCCGTCACCGCGGCCAAGGGGGGCAAGGTGGTCGCGGCCTCATCACCCATGGCCGAAGTCGTGGAAATTCACGAGATGGCCATGGACAACAACGTGATGCGCATGCGTGCCATCCCGGCCCTGGAACTGCCCGCCGGCAAGGCGGTGGAACTCAAGCCTGGCGGCTTCCATGTGATGCTCATGGGGTTGAAACAGCAGGTCAAGGAAGGCGACACGGTGTCCGTGAATCTGGTGGTGGAGGGCCAGGACGGCAAGCGCGAAACCGTGGAAGTGAAGGCGCCCGTGCGGGCCTTGGCCAGCCCTGCCGCTGGTGCGCCCGCCGGGCACCGGCACTGAGCGGAGCCCGCCGGTGCAAGGCTTGGTGCGGTGGCCGCTGTGCTTGGCTTTCCTGGCCGCCGTGCTGGGCGCTTCGTCAGCCCAAGCGGGCAAGGCCCACGAACATGGCGTGGGCCGCATGAACCTGGTGCAGGACGGCGCGAATTGGGCGGTGGACCTGGAACTGCCCTTGGACACCCTGGTGGGCTTCGAGCGTCCACCCCGCACCCCGGCAGAGCGGCAGGCCGCACAGGCGGCCTTGGCCCGGCTGCGCGACCCTCAGGCGCTGATCCGCTTGGAGGTGCCTGCGCCCCTGTCCTGCACCACTGCGGCTGTCGAGGTGCACGCACCGGTGCTGGAAGGGCAGGCCGCAGCCCCCGGGGGTCATGCCGATGCCCGCGTGTCCATCACGCTGCAGTGCCCCGATTCGGTGGAACCGCAACGGGTCGAACTGCAGGCATTCACCACTTTCAACCGCCTGAAGCGCCTGGAGGTGCAGGCCGCACTGAAGGCCGGGCAGCGGCAGTTCAAACTCACGCCCGCGAATCGGGTGATCCACTTGCGGCGCCCATGAACTGGTTTGCCTGATGGCGCTGCGGCCTACCGGAACCCCACCCGATCCAGCATCTGCTGCACCTTCACCTGGTTCATGCCCACCACACTGGTGGACAGCACTTCGGATTTGAACGCAGCACCACCGGTCATCGCCTTGAGGGCCGGATTGTCGAAGACCACGCCTTGGGCTGCGGGCCACTCGTTGTTGCCGTTGGCAAAGTACTGCTGTGCCTCGGGGCTGGCCAGGTATTCCAGGAACCTCACGGCGGCGGCCGTGTTCTTCGAATGGCGCGCCACCGCGCCGCCGGCAATGTTCACATGCGTGCCCCAACTGGCCTGATTGGGGAACACGATGCCGATCTTGTCCACCACCGCCTTGTCTTCAGGCTTGTTGGAACGCAGCAGCCGCGCCAGGTAGTAACTGTTGGTCAGCGCCACGGCGCATTCCCCCGAGGCCACAGCCTTGATCTGGTCGGTGTCACCGCCCTTGGGCGCGCGGGCCATGTTGGTGACCAGGCCGCGCAGCCAGGCCTCGGTTTTTTCCGGGCCGATGTGTTCCACCATGGACCCGAACAGGCTCAGGTTGTAGGGGTGTGAGCCCGAGCGCGTGCACAGCCGTCCCTTGTTTTTTGGCTCGGCCAACTCTTCGTAGGTGTCCACATCCTCGGGCTTGATCTTGGCCTTGTCGTACACCACCACACGGGCGCGGGTGGAAAAGCCGAACCAGGCCGATGCACCGTTGGATTCAGGCTTGGCGCGCAAGTGGGGGGCAATGGCGGTCTCCAGCACGGTCGATTTCACCGGCAGGAACAGGCCATCCACCTGCGCACGCCACAGGCGCGCTGCGTCCACCAGCAGCACCACATCGGCTGGTGACGACGCCCCCTCGGTTTGCAGCCGCGCCAGGATGCCCGCGTCATCGGCGTCCACCCGTTGAATGCGGATTCCGGTGGCCTTGGTGAAATTGGCATACAGCGCCTCGTCAGTGCTGTAGTGGCGCGCAGAGTAGAGGTTGAGCGTGGTCGGTTGCGCCGTAGCCGTCAGGCCGCAGGCCAGCAGGGCGGCCGCGCACAGGGACTGGCGCAGGAGACGCCGGAAATTCGAATGCATGGGGTAACCGCAAAAACTTGAATCCTCATCTTAGCGCAAATGAGAATGATTCCTAATTGCATGGATAACCAGCCTGGTGGCCTTGGCCCTTCAGGCGCCGGTGTGGGGCGCCGCTGCAGCCGTCAGTTCCGGTGTCAGGGCCTGCACCGCCTGGTAGTGCGTGAGGAACACGCGGCCGCTGAGTTGTTCTAGGAAATCCGAGCGCTGCAGCCGGTCCATCACCGGGCCCTTCACCTCGCTGAGGTGCAGTTGCAAGCCGGCATCCCGCAGCCGCTCGTCGATTGCTTCCAGGCTTTCCAGTGCACTGGCGTCGATGTCGTTGATGGCCGAGCATTGCAGCACCACATGGCGCAGGGCCGGCTGGCGCGCCACGGCCTGGTTGATGCGGTCTTCAATGGCGCGGGCGTTGGCGAAGTACAGGCTTTCGTCCATGCGCAGGCTCACCAACTGCGGCACCGTCAGCACCTGGTGCCGCTGCACATTGCGAAAGTGCTCGGTGCCCGGCACCAGGCCCACCTCGGCAATGTGCGGCTGGCTGGTGCGCCACAGGTAAAGGGCCAGCGAAAGGGCCACGCCCACCACCAGGCCGGTTTCCACGCCCTGCAGCAGCGTCATCACCAGCGTGGCCATCAGTGCCATGAAGTCGGGCCTTGAGTAGCGCCAGGTGCGCGCCAGAATCTTGTAGTCCACCAGCGACAGCACTGCCACCACGATGGTGGCTGCCAGCGTGGCCTGCGGCAGATGAAACAGCGCCGGCGTGAACAGCAGCGTGGCCAGCAGAATGCCCGCTGCGGTGATGAGGCTGGCCAACTGGGTGCGCGCACCGGCATCAAAGTTCACCACCGAGCGCGAGAAGCCGCCCGTGACGGGAAAGCCGCCCGTGAAGGCCGCGCCCAGGTTGGCTGCTCCCAAGGCCACCAGTTCCTGATCGGGGTCCACACGCTCTCGGCGCTTGGCCGCCAGCGTCTGCCCCACCGACACCGATTCCACGAAACCCACGATGCTGATGAGCAGCGCGGGCATGGCCAGTTGGCCCCACAAGGCCAGGTCCCATGTGGGAAAGGTGAAAGGTGGAAGGCCCGGTGGAATGGCCCCCACGGTTTTCATGCCCTGGGCGTGCCAGTCGTACACGGCAGCAGCCGATGTGGTGACCACGATGGCCGCCACCGGCCCCAGCTTGCTCAACAGATCGGCCGCCCGTGGCGAGAGGCCCCAGGCGCGCAACAGGGGTTTGAGGCGGCTGCGCACCGCAAAGAGAAATGCCAGGGTTGCCAGGCCCACCGCCAGCGTGAGGCCGTGCACCTGTTCCCACTTCGCCAGTACGCTGGTCAGCATTTCCGGCAAGTTGTGCCCACCCGCCTGAACGCCCACAAGGGTCTTGATTTGGCTGGCCGCAATCAGCAGGCCCGATGCGGTGATGAAGCCCGAGATCACCGGATGGCTGAGAAAGTTCGCGATGAAGCCCAGGCGCAGCAAACCCATCACGGTGAGCATCAAGCCACTGAGCAAAGCCAATGCCAGCGCCACTTCCGCATAGTGTGCGGTGCCGGCCTGCGCGAATTCACCCACAGCGGCAGCCGTCATCAGCGAAACCACCGCCACGGGGCCCACGGCCAGTACGCGGCTGCTGCCCAGCAGGGCATACAGCACCAGGGGCACGATACTGGCGTACAGGCCGGCCTGCGCCGGCAGGCCCGCCAACAGCGCATAGGCCAGGCTTTGCGGAATGATCATCACCGCCACGATCACGCCGGCCAGCGCGTCGTCTGCCAAGCCCTGCCGGTCGATTTCGCGGCCCCACTGCAGGATGGGCCACTGGGGCAGGGTGGGTTTCCAGCTCATGGGCCTGCAAACGCTTCAGTGGGCCTGCACATTCGTGCCAGCGCGCTCAGGCCACTGCCACGGCGGCCCGGGCTTTGCGCCGCTCCAGCACTTCAAACACCAGCATGCCCAGCACCATCGCGATCACGAAGACCACCGCCTTGTCCTGACCCGCACCCAGCGAGACAAGTGCCGGGCCTGGGCAGAAGCCGGCCAGCCCCCAGCCTGCGCCGAACATCAGGCTGCCCACCACCAAGCGCGTGTTGATGTCGTTGGAAGTGGGCAGGCGCATGGCCCCACCCAGGAAGTTGGCGGTGCGCTTCTTGGCCATTGCGAAGGCCACAGCGCCCACGGCAATGGCGCCGCCCATCACCAGCGCCAGGGAGGGGTCCCAGGTGCCGAAGAGATCCAGAAAGCCGATGACCTTGCCCGGGTCGGTCATACCCGCGAGGATCAAACCAAAGCCGAACAGCAGGCCGATGAGGACTTCGGAGAGGCCGTGTTCAAGGATGCGTTTCATGTCAGTGCTCCTGTGTCGATGCGAAGAGGGTCAAAGGGCGCGACCTGCCTGATGAGACCGCTGATGAGACCGCTGAGCCCGAACTGCCGGAGGCTCGAAAGCCCGGAAGCCCGTTTTCTGGAGGGGTCTTCAGGCCCAAGCGTGGCGAACCAGGTACACGGAAACAAACCCTGCGCCCATGAAGCTCATGGTGGCCACCAGTGAGCGTGGCGACAGGCGCGACAAGCCGCACACCCCGTGCCCGCTGGTGCAGCCCGATGCATAACGGGTGCCGATGCCCACCAGCAGGCCCGCCACCACCACCGTGCCCCAACCGGCATCGATGCGCACTTCCCAGGGGCCGCTCAGGCCGGCGTACAGCATCGGTGCGGCCAGCAGGCCCAGCACGAAGGCCACGCGCCAGGCCACATCGCCGGCCTTGGGGCTGAGCAGGCCGCCCAGGATGCCGCTGATGCCCAAGATGCGGCCGTTGACCAGGATGAACAGCGCCGAGGCCAAGCCCAGCAAGATGCCACCGGCCAGGGAGGCCCAGGGCGTGAAGTGAAGCCAGTCGATCTGCATGGTGGTGAACCTCTGTGCTTGCGGTTTGAAGTAAATCAGTTAACAATGATAAATGAATTTGTACAGTCTGTCGTGAGTTGGGAGAACCCGATGAAACCCTTGGCCCCTGCGGAATCTGCGTCAACTGCGCGCGCTCAAGTGCAGGCGTTTTTCGACGCACCCACCTGGACGGTCACCTATGTGGTCTACGACCGTGAGGGCGGGCATGCCGCCATCATCGATTCGGTTCTGAACTACGACCACAAGGCGGGCCGCACTTCCACGCGCGGGGCCGACGAACTCATCGCCTTCATCAAGGCCAAGGGCTTGACGGTGCAGTGGATCTTGGAAACGCACGCCCATGCCGACCACCTCTCGGCCGCGCCTTACCTGCGCCAACAACTGGGCGGGCGCATTGGCATCGGTGCGGGTATCGATGGCGTGCAGAAGGTGTTCAAGGGCCTGTTCAACCTCGAGCCTGAATTTCGCACCGACGGGAGCCAGTTCGACCACCTGTTCCAAGACGACGAGGTCTTCCCCATTGGCGGCCTGCAGGCGCGCGTGATGTCGGTCCCGGGCCACACCCCGGCTTGTGTGGCCTATGCCATCGGCGATGCAGTATTCGTGGGCGACACGCTGTTCATGCCCGATGTGGGCACCGCGCGCTGCGACTTTCCTGGCGGAAACGCTCACACGATGTACCGGTCGGTGCGCAAGCTGCTGGCCCTGCCTGCGCAAACGCGCCTGTTCATGTGTCACGACTACCCGCCGCTGGTGGACGGCCGTCCGCGTGCGGTGGTGTGGGAAACCACGGTAGCCGATCAGCGCGAGCGCAACATCCATGTGCACGAGGGCGTCAGCGAGGACGCTTTCGTGAAGATGCGCACCGAGCGCGACGCCACGCTCGACATGCCGGTCCTGATCATGCCTTCTGTGCAGGTGAACATCCGCGCGGGTGAATTGCCGCCGGCAGAGGCCAACGGCGTGCGCTACATCAAGATTCCCCTCAATGCCGTTTGATGGGCGCGAAGCCGCCTGACAAGCTGAGAATGGCTGCACCCCCGGGAAAGCCCTTATATCAGCCTAGGCTGATTGAATCAGAATTAGCAATAAATAAGCATAAAAGCATATACAAGATCATCCGAGGAGAGAGCGTGATCCCCCCCTCTGTTTCGACTGTGGCCACTGATTCGCCCGCCCGGCCTGTTCCCGACGGGCCGTCCGGCTGGCCTGGGCGCCTGCTCAAGGCGCCTGAGAACTTCATCTCGCCCGAAGGCGTGCGCCAGGTGTTCAGCGAAGCCAAAGGTGGCCGGCGCAGTTTCATCCGTCAGGCCTTCGCCACGGCGGCTGCAGCGGGTGTGGCCGCGGTCGGCGGCCGCGCGGTGGCTGCGCCCAACCCGGTGCCCCCGGAGGGCGGCGACCCCCATATCCTGAACCTGCCCGCTCACACCACGGGCCTGGGCCTGCCCGTGGTCACGGATGGTTACGGAAAGCCTTCAAAGTTTGAGCAGAACGTGCAGCGCCGGCAAAGCCCGGGTCTCACCCAAACCACCCAGGCCAGCGTGAGCTTTGCGCCCCTGCAAAGCCTGTTCGGCATCGTCACCCCCAGCGGTCTGCATTTCGAGCGCCACCACCAGGGTTGGTGGGACATCGACCCCTCCAAGCACCGCCTGATGCTCAACGGCTCTGATGCTTCGTTGATGAAGACCCCGAAGGTGTTCACCATGGACGAGGTCATGCGCATGCCCAGCGTCAGCCGCTTCCACTTCATCGAGTGTGGCGCCAACACCGGCATGGAGTGGGGCAATGTGGCCGTGCCCACGGTGCAGTACAGCCACGGCATGATTTCCTGCAGCGAATTCACCGGCGTTCCGCTCAAGCTGTTGCTGGACCAGTGCGGCGTGGACTACAAGCGCGCCCGCTATGTGCTGGCCGAAGGCGCCGACGGTTCTTCCATGACACGCACCGTGCCGATGGAGCTGATCGAAAGCGGCGAGGTGTTTGTGGCCTACGGCCAGAACGGCGAAATGCTGCGCCCGGAAAACGGCTACCCCTTGCGCCTGGTGGTGCCGGGTGTGCAGGGCGTGAGCTGGGTCAAGTACCTGCGCCGCATCGAGGTGGGCGACCAGCCCTATGGCAGCAAGGACGAAGCCATCCACTACATCGACCTCATGCCCAATGGCCTGCACCGCCAGTACAGCAGCACGCAGGAATGCAAGAGCGTCGTCACCACGCCCTCGGGTGGGCAGGTGCTGCTGGACAAGGGCTTCTACAACATCAGTGGCCTGGCCTGGTCGGGCCGCGGCAAGGTGACCAAGGTCGATGTGTCGGTGGACGGCGGGCGCAACTGGCGCGCCGCACGCCTGGAGGGCCCGGTAATGAGCAAGTGCCTGACCCGCTTCAACATCGACTGGGTATGGGACGGCAAGCCCGCCATCGTGCAAAGCCGCGCCACCGATGACACCGGCTATGTGCAGCCCAGTTACACCCAGTTGCGCGCAGTTCGTGGGCGCCGGTCGATCTATCACAACAACGCCATCCAAAGCTGGCTGGTGCAGGAAAGCGGGGAGGTTCGCAATGTTCAGCTCTCGGCTTGATCGTCGGGCCGCCCGGCCTGCGGGCATGGCCCTGGCTCTCGTGTTGGCGCTTCACTGGGCCGCTCCTGCCCATGCACAGGTGCTGCCCGGCATTGGCCGCGCGGCCACGGTCAAGGAAGTGGCGGCCTGGGACATCGATGTGCGCCCAGACTTCAAGGGCCTGCCCAAGGGCGCCGGTTCGGTGGCTCAGGGCCAGGATGTGTGGGAAGCCAAGTGCGCCTCCTGCCACGGCGTCTTCGGCGAATCCAACGAAGTGTTTGCGCCCCTGGTGGGCGGCACCACGGCCAAGGACATCGAAACCGGCCGCGTGGCGCGCCTTACCGACGAGAGCTTCCCGGGCCGCACCACGCTGATGAAGGTGGCCACCGTTTCTACGCTGTGGGATTACATCAATCGGGCCATGCCCTGGAACGCGCCCAAGTCGCTGAAGGTGGATGAGGTCTATGCCGTCACGGCCTTCCTGCTGAACCTGGGTGGCATCGTGCCCGACAACCACACCCTGTCGGACCAGAACATCAAGGATGTGCAGAACCGCATGCCCAACCGCAAGGGCATGACGCTGGACCACGCCCTGTGGCCGGGCAAGGGCCTGAGTACGAACAAGGTGGATGTGAAGGCCGTGGCCTGCATGAATCATTGCGTCACCGAAGCTTCGGTGGCCTCCATGCTGCCCGACCATGCGCGCAATGCCCACGGCAATCTGGCCGAGCAGAACCGCATGGTGGGGGCCCAGCATGGGGCTGACACCTCACGGCCTGCCGGCGGCAAGCCCGATGCCCGTCTGCCGGCCGTGCCCGGCCGTGCCACCGCACAGGCGGCTGTCACCGCAACTGCAGCCGCAACTGCAACCGCAGGCCCTCAAGCCGCGGCCGCGCCCGACATCAATGGCCTGCTGGCCCGGAACACCTGCACCGCCTGCCACGCGCTGGACCGCAAACTGGTAGGCCCCGGCTTCAAGGAAGTGGCCGACAAATACGCCGGCAAGGCCGATGCGGTGGCCTATCTGGCCCAGCGCATCAAGGGCGGCGGCGCCGGCGTGTGGGGGCAGATCCCGATGCCCGCACAAGGCATTAGCCCGCAGGATGCGCAAACGCTGGCGCAATGGCTGGCCACAGGCGCCAGGAAGCCCTGAAGCGGTAGAGTTCAACCCACGGCCCGCCCCTTGGCGCGGCACCCCTTACCTGAGGAGAAGACGATGATGCAAACCCGACGCGAAATGCTGCAGCACGGCGCCGCCGTGGCCGGCATGCTGGCCGGCATGGGCCTGTTGCCCCAGGCGGCCATGGCCCAGGCCGGAGCCTGGAACAAGGCCGCTTTTGAGGCCAAGAACATGGCCGATCTGATGAAGGCCCTGGGCACTTCGGCCCCCACCGAAAGCAAGGATGTGAGCCTGACCGGCCCGGACATCGCCGAAAACGGCGCCGTGGTGCCGGTGGGTTGCGCCACCACCTTGGCCAATGCCAAGAAGCTGATGATTCTGGTGGAGAAGAACCCCAATATGCTGTGCGCGATGTTTGATGTGACCGACGGCGTTGAGCCCAACTTCACCACCCGCGTGAAGATGGGCCAGTCCTCCGATGTGTACGCCGTGGCCATCACCACCGACAAC